>LT629764.1:900000-1102500 GCA_900105225.1 Paenibacillaceae bacterium GAS479
CCGGAGCAGTCGTTCAGATGCTCCCTGCCTTATCCGGGGATGTATCGGGAATTTCATGCGCAGGTAGCCTAACGGGACTTGATATTCCTATAAATGCGGAGGATAGGCTCGTGCTCGTATATACCGCATCTGCGGTTGGCCATGCGGGTACATCGCCGACGACTATCCTCGGCACAGGAGGCGCGAGTTTTACGGTTGGAATCGCCGGGACACCTGCCACAAATGCTCCGATTCTGCGTTTTGCCAGCGTATCCACCATAGAAATAAATTTCGGGAATTCAGGTCTTCCCACCAGCGCAGGAGCAGTTGCCTTTGGATTCAGTGAAACCGTGCCTGCCGCTCTTGCTCAGTCTTTTGCTGTAAATCCAACATTCAATGAATTTACAACTACCGTGCCGGGAGGAGGCACAATTACGGCCGTGGCGGCTTACTTCGGCGTTGAAAGCAATCAAATCATCTCCGATGCCAACACCGTTGACATCCAGGCTTTTTTATATCGATATTCGGCCGACAATCTGACGGCAACTCTGTTTGGAAACACAATTATTAGACTTACTCCTTTGCCAGAAGGGACTTATACGGAAAGCTCGCCTGGAGCTCATGGCATTGTAGATGGGCTCAGCATTGAGTTCGGGGAAGATGACCGGATATTGCTCGTGTTCACCGGATTTGTCAGCGGCTCCGGCACAACCCGTATTACAGGCTGGGCTAGCGGAGGCATATTCGTCATTCCAAATGATCCAATCGAGCCGGACAACTGATTAGATAATGGAACGATCACGCAAAATACGGCTGGAATTCATGGCTTAAAAGCGGCGGAATTACAATTGGATCGGTTCAAGACTAAGGAGGATGAAGAAATGAGCGATATGCATAATGAAAACGCCAAGCTGCATTCTTACAAACCCCACACAGAAGATCACTGCAGACCTTGTCCAAAACCACCGAAAAAAAATTGCCTTATTATCTTCACGCCCGATCAAGCCGACCTATTCCAGGATCTGCTGGACGGCCTAATCGCTTCCATACAAATCTCTTTCGTCCCGCCAATGGGACCATTGCCCAGCGTGCTCAGGGTTTTGCAAAATTTGTTCAAGGAGATGCGGCTGTCTCTGCGGGAACAAGCCGCTCTGTTTGCTGCTACAGAACTGAATATTACTGCTTATGAGCAATCCGACCGATGGTCAGACGCCCTTATAGCCGCTACGAGTCAAACATTGACGGAGCTTTATGCCTTCAGCCTGCTCGCCTGCGTATCCAGCGACGTCAAGGACGGATGGGTGATCCGCATCAGGATGGCCGAAACCAATCTGGCCGGAGTATCGGGCGCCGTTCCTCCGGAAATCTCAGGGACGGTTCTGACCTTTGATGGCGGCAATGTTGAGACCTCCCTCAGCTTAAGCACCACAACCGGTTTACCCACTAATGGAGCAATTCCAATTATCAATTTCACATCGGGAAGCATACCTGTAACGACGACTAACGCCGGGCAAGTCGTATCAATCGAGCTTGCCAACAACGTCGGAGGGAATAACTTTGCCTTCTCCATGCCCCGACAAGGTACACTTACCACACTATCAGTAAGCTTCTTCCCAGAGAACACTACAATTTCAGGCGGGTCGATTACGGTTCAGGTTCAGCTATGCCGAGCTCTCCCCGACTCTAATCTTAATATCCCTCTTGTTGCAATCCCGGGGACTGTTGCATCTTTAGTTCCCGCCTTATCCGGCAGTACAAAGTTCATTGGATGCGCAGTCAGCCTGGATAATCTGAACATTGCCTTAAATCCTGAAGACCGCCTTGCGCTCGTGTTTACGATCTCCTCCTCCAATCCAAAGGTGACTCCTTCCACCTTATCCGGTACGTTAGCCGGATTCATTGCCATTGAACCGGTTAATGCGCCGCCCACTTCCGCGGGGCCAATTATTCCAATCGCCAGCAATCATACGGTTAATTTGGAATTCGGATCTAATGGTGATCCACTTAGCGCAGGGATTATTGGCTACGGATTTAGCGAAAACCAGGACTTTGTCTCGTCTGGAGCTCCGATTAATGTAAGCTCGCAGCTGGTCAATTTTACATCGCCCCTGAATGCAAATGGAACCATTACGCAGTTTGCCGCTTATTTCAGCATTGATGGTAGCGAAACCACGGTACTGGAACAGACCACTTCGGTTTATGCCGAAATATATAAGTATACACCGGCAACGAATCAAATCAGCCCCTTGCCTGACACCTTTCTCCATGTAGGTGATTTCTCGAATACACCCATTAGTATATTTACTCCTTCCGCTCATAACGTAAAAACCGGGCTTAATATTGCGGCCAGTTCCGGGGATCGATTTGTGTTGGTGTTTACCGTATTAGCCGCTGGACCATTGACAAGTGGCCTTGTGATCGGCTGGGCAAGCGGTGGCATATCGATTGGACCGAGTTCATCTTAAGTTAACAGAGCAGAGCCAAAGTCAGCTTCATATATAGGGAGGAATTTATATGAACGAAGAATTTGACCAAAAAGCCAAGTTGCATTCTTACAAGCCCCACACGGAAGATCACTGCAGACCTTGTCCAAAACCACCGAAAAAAAATTGCCTTATTATCTTCACGCCCGATCAAGCCGACCTATTCCAGGATCTGCTGGACGGTCTAATCGCTTCTATACAAATCTCTTTCATCCCTCCAATGGGACCATTGCCCAGCGTGCTCAGGGTTTTGCAAAATTTGTTCAAGGAGATGCGGCTGTCACTGCGGGAACAAGCCGCTCTGTTTGCTGCTACAGAACTGAATATTACCGCTTATGAGCAATCCGACCGGTGGTCAGACGCCCTTATAGCCGCTACGAGTCAAACATTGACAGAGCTTTATGCCTTCAGCCTGCTCGCCTGCGTATCCAGCGACGTCAAGGACGGATGGGTGATCCGCATCAGGATGGCCGAAACCAATCTGGCCGGAGTATCGGGCGCCGTTCCCCCGGCAATCTCAGGGACGGTTCTGACCTTTGATGGCGGCAATGTCGAGACCTCCCTCAGCTTAAGCACCACAACCGGTTTACCCATTAACGGAGCAATTCCAATTATCAATTTCACATCGGGAAGCATACCTGTAACGACGACTAACGCCGGGCAAGTCGTATCAATCGAGCTTGCCAACAACGTCGGAGGGAATAACTTTGCCTTCTCCATGCCCCGACAAGGTACACTTACCACACTATCAGTAAGCTTCTTCCCAGAGAACACCACAATTTCAGGCGGGTCGATTACGGTTCAGGTTCAGCTATGCCGAGCTCTCCCGGGTTCTCCTCTTTATACCCCTCTTGTTGCAATCCCGGGGACCGTTGCATCTTTAGTTCCGGCCTTATCCGGCAGTACAAAGTTCATTGGATGCGCAGTCAGCCTGGATAATCTGAACATTGCCTTAAGTCCTGAAGACCGCCTTGCGCTCGTGTTTACGATCTCCTCCTCGAATCCAAAGGTGACTCCCTCCACCTTATCCGGTACGTTAGCCGGATTCATAACCATTGAGCCGGTTAATGCGCCGCCCACTTCCGCGGGGCCAATTATTCCAATCGCCAGCAACCATGCCGTTAATTTGGAATTCGGTTCTAATGGTAATGCACTTAGCGCAGGGATTATTGGCTACGGATTTAGCGAAAACCAGGACTTTGTCTCGTTTGGAGCACCGATTAGTGTAAGCTCGCAGCTGGTCAATTTTACATCGCCTCTGAATGCAAATGGAACTATTACGGAGTTTGCCGCTTATTTCAGCATTAATGTTACCAACACCTCGGCTCTGGCACAGCCCATTACGGTTGATGCAGAAATATATAAATATTCACCTGCGACGAATCAGGTCAGCCCCTTGCCTGACACCTTTCTCCATGTAGGAGATTTCCTGGAGACAACCATTACGCAAACTACTCCTCCCGTTCATAGCGTAAAAACCGGGCTCAATATTGCAGTCAGTTCCGGGGATCGATTTGTGCTGGTGTTTACCGTACTAAGCGCCGGACCGGTACCAAGTGGCCTTGTGAGTGGTTGGGCAAGCGGAGGCATATCCATTGGACTTAGTTCATCTTAAAGATGATTTTCTTCCTAGGAGGTATTAGCCTTGAATAGCGGAAAAAACGGCATCATTCTCTTCACTCCTCTGCAGGAGCAAATATTTTCCGGCTTATTGACTGATCTAATCGCTTCTATTCAACCCGGCTTTACTCCGCCTGCAGGACCGCTGCCAAATGTGTTTAAAATTATGCAAAATCTGTTCAAAAGCATGCGTCTTGGGCTCCATGATCAAGCTGCCCTGTTTGCCGCTACCGAACTTCCCATCACCGCTTACGAGCAGTCGGACGGCTGGACACCTGCGCTAATAGCCTCAACTCAAACGGCATTGACCGAGTTGTACGCTTTCAGCCTTCTAGGTTGCGTGTCTAGCCCTGTCAAAGATGGGTGGGTGAGGCAAATCAGGACTGCCGAAACCAATCTGTCCGGAATTTCCGGCGGTGTTCCACCCGTCATATCCGGTACGGTCATCTCCCTTGATGGCGGGAAAGTTGAAACGGCACTAAGCTTCAGCCCCACAACTTCCTTGCCGACTGAAGGCGCGATTCCAGTGACCGGCTTTACGTCCAAAAGCATTCCCGTTTCAACAAATGATATTGGACAGAACGTTTCCATCGTGCTGGCCGATCAATTCGGCGGGAACAACTTTGCTTTTTCTATGCCAAGGTCGGGTACGCTTACCACGATAACCGCTAGCTTTTCACCGAATGACCTAACCATCACAGGCACATTTATCGTCGCTCTTGCACAGCTATGCCGAGCTCTTCCAAGCGCTTCTCCTTACAGCCCGTTTACCGCTATTCCAGGAACTCTGGTCCAGCTAAATCCAGGTTTAGCCGGGGATATATCCGGGATTACTTTTCAAGGCAGCTTGAACAACCTTAATATCGCTCTGAATCCGGAAGATCGGCTTGTCCTTGTATTTACCCTAATCGCAAGCATCGACTCCAATCCGAATGTGACGACAATTCAAGGCACATTAGGCGGGACGCTTACAATTGAACCGGTCGATGCGCCGCCCTCTTCAGTAGGGCCGATTATCCCGATTGCCAGCAATCAGCCGGTTAATCTAGATTTCAGCGCAGAAGGTTCTGGCACGAGCGCGGGAATTATTGGCTTCGGATATAGCGAAAACCAGAACTTTTTCTCCTTCGGTCTTCCAATCAATGTGAGCTCACAACTAGCCAGCTTTACATCGCCGCTGGCTGGAGATGGAATCATTACAGCCTTTGCCGCTTATTTCGGCATTGATGTAAGCCAAACCTCATCGCTAGAGCAGCCTATTACGGTTTATGCCGAGATTTATAAGTATTCACCTTCAAACAATCTGGTCAGTCCTATGCCCGATACACTTTTGCATGTGGGAGATTTTTTGCAGACAACCATCACAGAGGCTACTCCGGGCGTTCATGGCTTACTAACAGGACTTAACCTATCCGTTAACGAAGGGGATCGCCTAGTGCTTGTGTTCACCGTTTTAAGCGCCGGAACGCCAGCCGGAGGTTTGGTGCGGGGTTGGGCGAGCGGCGGTATATCGATAGGCCCTAGTTCCTCTTGATAGCATATTGCTGCTGTAAGCTTTATTAATTTCTCGAGGAGCGGTGACAATGAAGGATTCTCTCACTCCAGGTCAAAATGAGCCGCAACCAAAACTGGCTGGCTCCAAACACAGCCACCATTGCAAAAAAAAGAGAAAATCCTGTATCGTCCCCTTTACATCCCTGCAGCAAACGATTTTTGAAGGGTTGTTGGATAATCTCGTTGTGGCGATTCAATCCCGTTTTGTTCCTCCTTCGGGACCGCTGCCTTCGATTCTGAAAGTGCTTCAAAATCTGGTGAACAATCTGCCCCTCTCTCTTCGCGACAATGCAGAACTGCTGGCAGCAACTGAGCTTAATATTAACGCTTACGAGCAGTCCGAAGAATGGTCAGCTTCTCTCATTTCAGCGACCCAGCTAACGCTGACGGAGCTGTACAGCCTTAGCCTGCTCGCTTGCGTCTCCAGTACCGTCAAAGACAATTGGGTAATCACAATCAGACTTGCCGAAACCAATCTAGCCGGTATAAGCAGCGCTGTTCCGCCTGCAATTAATGGGACAGTTCTTTCATTTACCAGCAGCACCAGTCCCATGAATCTAGCTGTTGACGGCAGATCTGGTCAGCCTACTGGCGGGGTTATTATCGGATATGGCTTTGAATCCAGGACTATTTCCGTCAGTACGAACGATAGCTCGACGAGTATTTCAATCGTTCTGGCTGACAACCTTGGCGGAAACAATTACGCTTTCTCCATGCCTCGAGGCGGAACGCTCAGTTCTATGACAGCCAGCTTTACTCTGACCAGTCCGGCCATCTTTATAAACTCGCCCATGACCATTCAAGCTCAACTGTGCCGCTCCTCTGCCAGCGCTTCGCCTTATTCACCCTTTACAACAATTCCTGGAGCCATCGTTCCGTTGATTCCAGCTTTGTCCGGAAATTTAACTAACCTGACCTGTCAAGGCAGCTTAAACGGGCTCGATATTTCATTAAATCCAGGAGATCGATTAGTAGTTGTATTTACGGCTTCCTCGCCTCCCAACTCTTTTGCCAATCCTCCCAGCATTCTTGGAACAGGGAGTGCAAGCATTACAATCGGCGGGATGGAAGGGACGCCTCCAGCAAAGGATACGATCATACCGTTTGCAAGCTTCTCACCTGTAAATCTGGTCTTTTCGGCAAGTGACTTCTTTGGAAATGGAGCAGGAGTGGTCGGGTACGGATTCAGCGATTCGGAGCCCTATGTACCAGCCACAGAGTTGTCCCTCAATTCGTTATTCGATGAGTTCACAACCGTTTTGCCAGCTGACAGCACCTCCATAACGTCCATATCGGCTTATTTCGGAGTGCAAAGCGGTCAGACTTTGACTAGCCCGGTCAGTATTCAGGCTGTTTTATATCGTTTTACAGATTCCACCAATATCGCCACTGCTATTTTAATAAGCTCTTTGCAACTGCCTGTACTGCAACCGGGAACATATACGAATAATTCGCCGGGTATTTCCGGCGTTATAGAGGGTCTTACTAATATTTCGCTAACTCCAAATGAGCGTCTGGTGATGGTGTTCATCGCTACGGGCGGTTCTGTTACGGGGTGGGCGAGCGGCGGCGTATCCGTGATTTAATTAGATGTAGGAGCAGATATTTACCGGCTTATTGAGGATTTAATCATCCTCCAAGGAGGTATCAAGCATGGATTGCCAAAAAAAGAAAAGATCCTGTATCATCCTCTTTACGTCTACGCAGGAGGAAATATTTACTGATCTATTGGATAATCTGATTGCATCAATCCAGCCCTCCTTTATTGCGCCTGCTGGGCCGCTGCCCAACGTGTTTAAAGTGCTGCAAAATCTGTTCAAAAGCATGCGTCTTGGGCTCCGCGATCAAGCTGACCTGTTTGCCGCTACCGAGCTTCCCATTACCGCCTACGAGCAATCGGTAGGTTGGTCCCCGGCGTTGATAGCCGCAACTCAAACGGCATTGACCGAGTTGTACGCTTTCAGCCTGCTAGCCTGTGTATCCAGCCCCGTCAAAGATGACTGGGTAAACAAAATCAGGCTCGCCGAAACCAATCTAGCCGGAGTTTCAGGCGCTGTTCCTCCCGTCATAACAGGCACGACCCTCACCCTTGATGGAGGCAATGAAGTCACCGCCCTAAGTTATGACGTCACTACACTCCTACCTTCTGAAGGGGCGATTCCTGGTATTGGATTCACATCCGTCAGTATACCTGTTACAACGGATAGCACCGACCGTAATGTGTCCGTCGATTTGACGAGCCAGCAGCCTTCAGCACACTATTATGCTTTTTCGATGCCGGTTGCAGGGACAATTACCGAAATGACGGCTGAGTTTATACCAAATAACTACCGTATCGAAGAGGCTGCTTATACAGTTCGCGCTCAACTATGCCGGGCTACTGGTATCGTTTCGCCTTATGAACCACTTGCCGGCATTCCGGAAACACAATTTCTACTACTACCTCCCTTGACCGGCAGTACTGCCGGAGTTATTTGCCAGGGAACTCTGAACAATATTAACTTTTCCCTCGCTGCGGAGGATCGGTTAGTCGTTGTATTTACGATCTCATCGACCAAGGAGCCTACCCCTAATCCTAACCCGACTACCATTCAGGGGACTTTGAGCGCAACCATTACAATCGTACCTGCAGAGGGGCCCCCCTCTTCATTCGGCCCTATTATCCCGTTTGCCAGCCAACAATTGATCACTTTGGAGACGGATAATACAGGGCTTGCTGCTAACGCGGGGATAGTCGGCTTTGGATTCAGCGTTAATGTGCCTATTCCAGCTGGTGGGACACCGATTGTAGTGCCCTCCGCTCTAAACAACTTTGCCGTCTCTGTTCCGGACGGGGGAACGGCTAAGTCCATTGCGGCTTATTTAGGTGCTCTAAGCGGGCAAACTCTGTCCCAATCCCTTACCTTGGCTGTCGGGCTGTATCAGTACGATCCTTCCAACAATACGGTCACATTAATTGATGAAGATGGCCAATTATTTATTTCTGTCCCTGCTGGTACCTATACGGAAAGCTCACCTAGCATTCATGGCATTATAGCCGGTCTCTCCGTCGTAATCGAACCTGGAACTCAATTGGTGCTGCTGTTTGCAACCATTGTGAACGATGCTCCGCAAGGTTTGACTTCACTCGAGGGCTGGGCGAGCGGTGGCGTAAGGATTGCTCCTGGTCCTCCTTGACTGCGCATAAGCGGCTATGAAATCTTCAAGGAGTGGTGTCAATTATGGATTTCCGTATTCCGAACCTTAATGACCCGCAACCCATTTCACATGATGCTAATTTTAACAAGCCTTGCAATAAAAGGAGGAGGTCCTGTATTGTCCCCCTTACTTCCCTGCAAGAAACTATTTTTAAAGGGCTGCTGGACGATCTAGTGATCGCCATTCAGTCCAATTTTGTTCCTCCATCGGGACCGCTTCCTTCCATCCTGAAAGTGTTTCAAAATCTGGTGGACAGCCTGTCCCTCTCTCTTGGCGACAAGGCGGACCTGTTGGCGGCAACTGAGCTTAATATTACCGCCTACGAGCAATCTGAAGAATGGTCCACTGCCCTTATTGCAGCAACTCAGCAGACGCTGACCGAGCTATACAGCCTCAGCTTGCTTGCCTGTGTTTCGAGCGCAGTTAAAGATAACTGGACCAGCACAATCAGGCTCGCAGAAACTAATCTTGCCGATATTACCGGTGCTGTACCGCCAGTAGTAGACACCGGAACCGTATTATCGTTTACAAGCGGCTTCGGCCCGATGGATTTAAGCTTGAACGGTAGAAGCGGGCTGCCTACCGGTGGCGTCATTATCGGATCCGGATTTCAATCCAGAAATATATCCATCACTTCGGATGACAGCACAGCGAATATTGCCATCATTCTGGCCGATAGTTTGGGCGGAAACAACTACGCTTTTTCTATGCCCCATGGAGGAACGCTCAATTCTATAACCGCCAGCTTCACCTTAACAAGCCCGCCTGTCTTAATACGTTCACCGATAACGATTCAAGCCCAGCTATGCCGTTCTGCTCCCAATGCGTCCCCTTACTCACCATGTACAACCATTCCCGGAGCCATTGTCTCGCTTATTCCATCCTTATCCGGAAACTCTTCCGGCCTAACCTGCCAAGGCAGCTTAGACGGGCTTAGTATTCCGTTAAATCCCAGAGATCGGCTAGTAGTCGTGTTTACAGCCTCCTCAGCTCCTAACTCATTAACAAACCCTACGGACATATTTGGAGCAGGTGCTGCAAGCATCACGATTGGCGGCATGGAAGGAACGCCTCCGTCGAATGAAAAAATCATCCCGTTTGCAAGCTTTTCCCCCATATTCAACCAATTCGGCAACCGCCATTTTAAGAACCTCCATTCAGCTCCCCGTGCTGCAGCCGGGCACTTATACGGATGATTCGCCCGGCGTATCCGGCGTAGTGAATGGCCTTAACATTTCAATCCCTCCCTCCAGTCGTCTAGTGTTGGTATTCATTGCTAAGGGAGGCCCTGTTACAGGGTGGGCGAGCGGCGGCATTTCCATCTCACCGTCTAGTTTGGCTTGAAGGACATAAGGGTCAGCTTTAGGTCAGATTAATGACTTAAGGCTGGCCCCTTCACCTCTATCGCGTCTTTAAACAAGCCTGAAGGACATACAAATAATATAGTTGCTTCAACAGGAGGTATAGATGATTATGGATCGTATTAATCCAAGTAAGAAGGCTCTGATTTCACATAGGCCTCATAACGCTGATCTTTGCAAGCCTTGCAAAAAAACGAAAAGACCATGCCTCGTCGCCTTTACGCCGCTTCAGGCGGATATTTTCGAGGGGCTGCTGGATGATCTATCAATAGCCATATCAAACTTATTTCTCCCACCAACAGGACCGCTCCCGTCTGTCCTTAAAGCATTGCAAAATCTGATTGTTGAGCTTCCACTGACGCTGGGCACTCAGGCCGATTTGCTTGCAGCCACTGAGCTGGCTATTACCGCTTATCAGCAGTCGAATGATTGGAGTTCGGCCGCTATAGCTTCGACCCAGATCGTGCTCACAGACCTTTACGCCCTCAGCCTGGTCGCATGTGTTTCTAGTTCCGTTAAGGATGGGTGGGTCATTCGGGTTCGGAACGCCGAAACCAATCTGTCTGGAATTGAAAGCGTCGTTCCTCCTGTTATTTCTGGAACAACTCTTACCTTTAATGGCGGCGATCAACCTATGGTTTTAAGTTTCAATAGAAATACCGGTTTGCCAACGGAAGGAGCAATAGTAGGAAGTGGTTTTGTGTCCCAAAGCATCCCCGTTACTACGGATGCAGCCGCCCAAAATCTTTCAATCGTGCTGGCCGACAACGCTGGGGGAAATAACTATGCGTTTTCCATGCCAGAAGCAGGAACGCTCACTGCCATATCCGGTATTTTCTTTCCAAGCGGTAACCTTGTTGTCAACGGTCCGCCCATTACGATTCAAGCTCAATTGTGCCGCTCTTTTCCTGGCGATTCGCCCTATACTCCGTTTGTTGCTATTCCAGGAACAACAGTCCAACTGATTCCATCCTTATCGGGGAATGTGGCCGGATTCGGTTGTGCAAACAGCCTAACCGGACTCAATATTCCCTTAAATCCGGAGGATCGCCTCGTTATTGTATTTTCGATATTTACTGACGGAGCAGCCACCGTCGATCCTATAACCATTGTGGGTACTGCGATCGGTGTTCTCGTGATTGCACCAGTAAATCCCGCTTTGACTAGCCCTATTATTCCGATTGCCAGTCATTTGCCGGTAAATCTGAGTTTTGGCCCTTCTACTCCAACCAACGTTGGAATAGTCGGTTTTGGATTCAGCGATAATGAACCGTTTCAGTCGTTTGGATCACCAATCATTGTAAATCCGTTAATTAACGGATTTATCACTCCCATTACAGAAGCGGGAACGATTACGTCAATTTCGGCGTACTTCGGTATTGAAGGTAATCAAACCCTACTAAGCCCCATAAATATCCTTGTCGAGGTATATCTATACACGCCTGCAAACAATACCGCTACCCCAATTGGATCCACACAATTTATACTTGCTACTTTGCAACCCGGAACTTTTACAACAGCTACCCCAGGCGTTCATAATCTTCACACCACATTTTCCCCTCCCCTCGTCCCAGGGGATTTCTTAATTATGGTGTTTACCGCATTAGGACTTGGGACAACAAGCGGATCGATAGCAGGATGGGTGAGCGGCGGCATTTCCATCTTACCTAGTTCGACCTAACAATATAAGGACCAGCCATAGATTAGCTTTATGACGCTTTATGACCTATGGCTGTTCTTTATCTATGCACAAAAATGGCAATGCAGGCTGTGGAAACCATATTGAACACAACGTCAACTAGTTATCTTGCGGCTTGCCCTAAGCGCGTCTTTAAACAAGCCTGAAATACATACAGTTATACAGTTGCTTTAAAGAGGAGGCATTTCTATAACGATTGGTTTAACTTAACAGCATAAGGTTCCCGCAATCCATTAGAGGAGGAGTCACTTTGAACCATATTTCCGGTACAAAAACAAAACCTGTTTCCTACAAACCGCATTCTCATGAGCATTGCAAGCCTTGTCCAAAACCACCGCAGAGGAACTGCCTCATCCCTTTCACACCGTTGCAAGCCGATATTTTTGAGGGACTTCTGGATGATCTGATCGCTTCCATTCAATCTATCTATATCCCTCCTGCCGGCCCCTTGCCCGATGTGCTCAAGATACTTCAAAATCTGTTCAAAGACATGCGGCTCACGCTGCGTGACCAAGCCGCCCTATTTGCTGCCACCGAGCTGAATATTACCGCTTATGAACAATCCGAGGGTTGGTCTGACGCTCTTATTGCCGCTACGAGTCAGACGCTCACCGAACTGTACGCCTTTAGTCTGCTGGCCTGTGTATCCAGTCCAGTAAAAGATGGTTGGGTCATCCGAATTCGATCAGCCGAAACGAACTTAGCCGGCATATCCAATTTCGTACCGCCTGCCACCCCAGGAACACTCCTAGTATTGGACGGCGGGGAAATTCCCGCTTCACTCAGCTTAAACGGTTTAACGGGCCTGCCGGCACAAGGTGCAATTCCGATCATCAATTTCACATCGGAAAGTATACCCGTCACGTCTGACAGTACAGGGCAAACCGTATCCATTGTGCTTGCCAATAATTTCGGGGGAAACAACTTGGCCTTTTCCGTGCCCGAGTCAAGCACCATTACAACCATTACAGCAAGCTTTTCTCCGGAGCCCACTACGGTTTCAGGCGCAACGATTACGGTCCAAGTCCAGCTTTGTCGGGCTTTGCCGGATGTCTCCCTTTACCAGCCTCTTGTCGCCATCCCAGGAACGGTTGCTTCTTTACACCCGGTCTTATTTGGAACCATATCGGAAAGTTTCACATGCCAAGTCAGCCAAACTGGACTCAATATCCCTGCAAATGCTGAAGATCGGCTCGTGCTCGTATTTACAATCTCTTCTTCCCAACCAAACCCCGTTCCCAACACCATTATTGGCACGCTTGAGGGAGCCATAACTTTTGTACCCTCCGAAGGGGTAGCAATCGGTCAAATTGTACCTTTTGCCAGCCGGCTTACAGTTGATTTGTCTGGAAATGCAACCGCAAATGCTATAACTCTCGGAGTCGTAGGCTTTGGAAACAGCAACACTCAATTTAATTCTAATCCGGCGACTCTTAGCCCAGTTGATGCGAGCGGCTTCAATACGTTCACCGTCCCGATCCAAGAGAACGGAACGCTTACCTCGATAGCCGCCTATTTTAGCCTGACAAGCGGATCAAAATTACCCGAATCTCCTGCCACTGTAGTGGCAGTGTACCGGTTCACAAATACAAACAATGAAGCAACTGTCTTGAGTTTTGATGCAATTATGAATTTGACTGTTTTTCCGCCTGGCACATACACGGAATCATCTCCTGGCGTGCACGGAATCCTAACCGGATTGAACGTTCCTGTCAATGCTGGCGACCGTTTACTGATCGTATTTTCGATGAATTTTACTTTCGTTGCCGGAGCAGCAACGGGCTGGGGAAGTGGTGGCGCCTTTATCGAGCTTAATTCCGATTGAAAGCACACGGGGTTTGGAAGATGTCATGGAAATGACGCCTTCCAGACCTTTGCTTGTTTTGGCGAATCCAATGAAACTCGCTTGTTTAGTGGTTGGCCGTTCTCGGACAAGCCTTAATTCGATCACTGTTTTTTTACGCAGCCTTAAATTAATAATTGCCTGTCTATATTTTACCCAATTATTTGGCGCATTTTTTTATTTTTTTAATGTAATTTCGATCATAATCTATTATTTTAGACAAAAATATACACCAAAAAATCCATTGATTGGCATAGGTACATCATTTATAATCAAAATGCACAGATCAAATTTTTCCGTAAATACAACAATTATTTGCGCCAAATTATTTATATAAAGGAGGGTTGTTCATGTAAGCGTTCTATTTTTGCCTCGTACTCGTATAAGTCTTCTAATCTCCCCCTCCAACTATCCACTTGAAAAACTACCTTACCAAGCCACCCAACGTATGTTATCGCAGACCGGATTTACGCGTTTCACTATCCCTTCATGTAAGGAGAGTGTCCCTTTTGCGAATGTTATCCAACCGATTCGTCGGAAAGTCATATTGCTTATTGTTGTGCCTTCTTATCGCGACGCTTTCTTCCCTGCTCTCATTGCGTCCTCCGCTAACTTATGCCGCGATCGGCACAGATCCACTGTACGGAAAAGTACCCGGCCTCACCAAATATAGCAGGGTGATGATCTGGTACGGAACCAATACCGCTACTGGGACGCAGCTGAACACGCTCAAGACCTATGATCTTGTTATATTGGAGCCAACCATTAGGATTATAAACGTCGCCAAAAACCAATTTTATTTTGAATCGTTTACCCCGACTCAAGTCAATGAAATCAAACGCGGAACAGACGGCATATTAGCGACTGATGACGATGTCATCGTGCTGGCGTATATTTCCGTCGGAGAACTGGCCACCTCTGGCGTGTTCTCCGGATTTACGGGCAACATGACCATTCAGAACGGGAAAGACGTCGGGCTTCTCCCGCCCGATTACAACGGCCCGAGTGGTCCGCTGCACGGACCAAACCCTTGGAGCTATAACACTAGCGGAAATTATATCAACGTCGAAGGCGGCGCAATCCCGGACGGCACGTACAATACCGGCTATAACGGATATACTGGCATATCGATTTCGGAGGACTACTCTCAAACTGGGAATCTGCTCAGCTGGGGCAACAACGGTTTAATGCCCTGGTATTTGGACCAGCAAGGAACCTGGGTGGCGGACTCCCGATATTTATACGGCGGGTATTGGAAATCGGGGGACGGCGTCGTGGATACGAACAAGACGTATGGCGGCGGTTATATCAACGGCGGGGATCCCGCCTGGAAAAAATTGATCACCTTCATGACTGATAAGCTGGAGCATGATGCCGGTTATGACGGAGTGTTTCTGGACACGGTTGATACACCCGACCCGATAGGAGGAGCGGGACCTACCACTTCCTGGGGACCACGAGGCAATTTTGGGTTTACGGCCAAGGGGATGGTAGAGCTGGTGGAAGCCGTCAAGGCGGTGAACCCTTCCAAAATCGTCGCGGCAAACCGTGCCTATTGGTATTTTAATCCCGACGAGGGCACCTCGCAGTTCGCTGCCCGGTATCGACATGCGATCAATATTTTCTTAACGGAGTCTTGGTACTACAATCCTTATATTACCTCGGGGTCGAAGTTCTACGATGAAAATCCCACATTTGCAGACAACTGGAACACAAATTCTTCTTCTCCTTCTTATCGAAGCCGCGATAACTTCGGAGGCTTCTGGAAGGATTATATGAATGCACACGCGAATCAGCCGGACGGGTTCAATATCATCATCGCCGACTTTACCGTTCCAACGGCCGGCAAGGACAAATGGATGAATCAAGTGGTGACCAATAGCGGATATATGGGCTATGACGTGAGCGGAGCAACCCACTTTGCGACTATGTACGGAGACGCGAAAAGTTGGTTGGACAGCGGCGGCTATCCGTCCCCATCTCTGGCGGGCATCCATCCGACCGATCTGTACGGCGGATTCAACATCGACGGCAATTTTGCCGACTGGGCGGGCGAAACACCGATCTACAGCAATCCGGCCGGAAGCAATGGCAAAGGCATCACTCAAATTTATACCAAGTTCGTTGGTGATAAGTTCTTCATGAAAATTGACGCCAACACGGCATTAAACCTGCAAAGCGAAATGATTTACTTTGATTCCGACAAAAAAGGTCCGACGGGCTGGCAAGGTGTTTCCTGGCCGATTACTCCCGACTCACGGATTTATTTTGAAAACGCGAATAAAGCTTATCTCGCTCCTCATGTCGCTGGCCAAGGAGACGTATTCAAGTTTCCGACCACTACGATCAGCAATAACGGCTGGCCTGTGATATTCAAGCAAAATGGCAATTCGGCGGAGTTTGCCTTCGATGCGGATTATCTATTCCCATCTACACTGGCGGGACAGGATATTTGGACGTGGTTCCGAGTTGCGAATTTCGGGGGATCTTCCGTCAAGTTTACAGTTCCCGGCGCACCGACCGTTCCAAGCGCTCCTGCCGGATTAACTGCGGCTGCCGGCAACGGGCAAGTCTCACTGAACTGGACTCCCAACCCGGAATCCAATGTTGCCGGATATAACGTGTACCGCAACGGCGTGAAAATCAATCCTTCCTTGATTACGGCTACGACTTACACGGACACAGGATTGATGAACGGAACCTCATATAGCTTCCAGGTTTCAGCCGTCAACACAAGCAGCCTGGAATCGGCGCAAAGCAGCGCAGCATCCGCCGTGCCGGCAGCCGTCGCGTCTATTACGATCGACGGTTCCGCCAGCGATTGGGGGAGCATTCCCACTCTCGCCGCCGGCTCTTCGAATGTTCAGACGTTAAAGGCCAGCAATAACGCAAGCCAATTATTTTTATTGGCGCAGGGCATAAGCCTGAACGTGAAAGGCCAATTTTTCCTGGATACGGACAACAACCGCTTAACAGGCTACAACGCTGCTGGATGGACGACAAGCGGCGCCGAAAGTGGCGCTGAATACATGATCGAAAACAACATCTTGTACTACAATTTTGCTCCCGGTTGGTCTTGGACCCGCGTCCTCACATTGTCGGCTTCGGAATTCCAACGAAATAACAGTGCTGTTGAATTGTCTATTCCGTTATCCAGCATGAGTCTCACAAGCGGCAATACGATACGCGTAGGGTATATCAGCAACGATTCGGCGACCAACCGGCTACCGGCTGGAGCAGCTTTGTTGCCAAGTTATACGCTGGGCGGCTAATTGACGCACTAAGGGGGCTGGACGGCGTCATCTTCATGACGCCATCCAGCCCCCTTATGTTGGTGTAAGGAATGTAATTCGCTTATTTGTTGTGCAGAACTTCAGGCGTTGTCAGCTGATCGTAGAAATCAACGATCTTGTCCTGTTTCTCGGAACCACGAATCGCCATCGCAGAACGCGGATGCTCGTCGAGCAGGCCCGTCACCATGTATTCCATGATGTAACCCCACTCTTCCTTCTCGCGCAGTGGCAGCATATGCTTCTCGATCATCTCAAGTACAGGACGAACATTGTACTTCGTGTTCGGCAAATGTGCTACCAAAAGCTCTGTGTTGCAGTTACCGGCGGCACGCCCCATGCCATAAACGCTAGCGTCGAGGAACTCCACGCCCTTATCAACAGCAAGCAGCGTATTGGCAAACGCCAGCTGTTGGTTGTTATGTGTATGCACGCCAAGCTTTTTGTTCGGAAGATGCTGCTTGAACTTGTCAACCAGGTACCCGAAGTCGCTTGGCTTGAGGCTTCCGTAGGAGTCAACGACATAGACAACGTCTACGACGCTCTCGCTAATTGCTTCGAATGCTTCAACCAGTTGGTTCTCCATCACGTTGGAGAGAGCCATGATGTTCAGCGTTGTCTCATAACCGCGTTCATGGAACAGAGTGACAAGCTCCAGAGCTTTGTCCACATCTTGGATGTAACAAGCGACGCGGATCAGATCAATCATGCTGTCAGCGCGCGGGAGAACATCGTTCTCATCCACACGGCCGATATCAACTAGCGCGGAAAGCTTCGTTTTGCCTTTGTTCGGGATGACCTTACGCAGGAAGTCATCGTTCAGGAAGCGCCAAGGACCTGCGGATTCCGCACCTTTGAGCAGCTTCGGAGAGTTCTTGTAGCCGATCTCCATATACTCAACGCCGGCCTCATCGAGGCTACGGTACAGATCTTGGACAAATTCAATGCTGAAGTCCCAATTGTTAACAAGGCCTCCATCACGGATGGTACAATCGACGATTTTGCTATTGCTGTTTTTTGCAGACATGGTTGCAGAACTCCTTACATTTATAAGGTTACGTTCATCCTATAATACGGGAAACGGATGAAGAACGCAAAGAATTTTGTCGAGCCTGCCGCCAGCATCCGTGGGTTTAGTCCTTCAGAACAATATCCGCCAGCGTTCGAGCCATCACGCCCGTCGCTCCCTTGCTCTCCCAGCCTCTGGCGCGACTGATCCATGCTGTTCCGGCAATATCAATATGAAGCCAAGGTTTTTCCTCTGCAAAAGCTCCAATGAACATGCCCGCAATGCTTGCGCCGCCGTCCCTGCCAGCTCCATTTTTCAGATCAGCCGCATCGCTGTCGAGCTGCTTGCGATATTCCGGATAAGCCGGCAAAGGCCAGACACGTTCTCCAGTCCGGACCGCCGACGCCTCCAACTGCCGACGCAGCGATTCGTCATTGCCCATGAAGCCGGATGCTTCCTCCCCGAGTGCTGCAACTACTGCACCAGTAAGCGTTGAAACTTCCACCAGTTTCGTCGCTCCGCGCTTCAGCGCGGTCGTCAAGCCATCCGCAAGCACCAGGCGTCCTTCGGCGTCGGTATTCACAATCTCTACCGTTAGGCCGTTCATCATCGTTATAACATCACCCGGCTTATATGCCCGCTCGGAAATCATGTTCTCAGCGGAAGGGATGACCGCGATCACGTTGGCCTTTGGCTTCAGGCTGCCGATAATCCGCATAGCTGCCAACACAGCCGCTGCTCCTCCCATATCGCCGATCATATCCTGCATGCCTGGGGCGCGCTTGAGCGAATAACCACCGGTGTCAAAAGTAATGCCTTTACCGATCAGGCCCCATTTTTCCTCGCTGTTCGGATCGCCTTCATAATGCAGTACGATCATGCGCGGAGGATGCGCGCTGCCTTTGCCCACCGCCAGCAGTCCGCCCATGCCAAGCTCCTGAGCGGTCCACTCGTCTAGAATCTCACAATCGAGCTCATACTGGGACGCCAACTGCTCCGCCTCTTCGGCCAATGACTCTGGCGTAAGTACGCTGCCAGGCAAATGCACAAGATCCCGCGCCCAAATCGTAGCCTCGCCCATAATGACGCCACGGTCGATTCCCTCGATCCACTGCGCCTTATGCTCGGCAGACGCATTCCCGCTCAGTTGGAACGAAACCTCCGCCGAATGCTGCGGCGTTGGCTCGCCAGACAGCGTTTTGCTCCGCTCATATCCGCCGAGCACTAAGCCCTCTACCAGCGAAGCTGCGGCATCGGCGGTAAGAATGCCACCCGTGCCGGAGTAAAGCTCTTCTGGCAGCAGCAAGCAGGCGCTGGCCGCCTTCTGGCTGCGAATCTCGCGTGCAGCAGCCGCTCCCAGCCGGCGCAGTTCATCCGTAGAGTCAGCGCCGCCGCCAATACCAATGAACGATACCGAACTTGCCGGCATCAGCCCCAACAGTGGCATCGTTAACACTTGCTCCACCGAAGCTTTGAAGCTGCCTCGCTGGAAACGCTCCTGCAGCGCCTGTTTTACAGCGGAATGAGCCAACGGATCCGCCTGATCACTGGTGCCCGTTCCATGCTCCTGCTGAAGCTCAGCCGCCCTAACTGCACGGATGAGCAGATCGAATTCAGCAGCCTCCTCTACCGGTGTATGAATAAAGGTTAGTTTCATATCGTCATCTTCCTTTCTTGAAAAAACACAAACAATTCGGCTTCGCCGCCCTTTGCTCCCGGTGTAGCTACCGCTTCACAAGCAAAAAAACCGGGATGCACCATCCCGATTTTAAACTTTTTGCTCTGCGATTGGCAAATAGATCATAAACGACGTGCCTTCCCCCGCCACGCTCGTCACTCGGATCGTCCCGCTGTGGTTGCGTATGATGCGATAACTGACGGATAGGCCGAGGCCGGTTCCGGACTCCTTGGTCGTAAAAAAAGGATCGAAAAGCCGGTTCAGCGTGGCCCGATCCATGCCTTTGCCGTTGTCTTTTACCGTAATTTCCGCGAAGTCAGCCTTGCGCTTCAAAATAACGTCGATCCGTCCGGCCCGATCACCGTCCAATTCAGCAATAGTATCCATCGCATTCTTGAACAGATTGAGCACTACCTGCTTGATCTGTTTGACGTCAATAGAAACCTGCAAATCATCTTCATACGATTCTAGGTAAATTTGGCAATTGTGCATCAAGGCTTCGCTTTCACTGAGTAAGCTGACCTCTTTGAGCAGAGAGGTTAGCTGGATCGTTTGTTTCATCGGGGCCGTCGGCTTGGAAGAGTTCAAAAACTCATAGATGATGTCGTTGGCCCGGTCGATTTCGGCTACCATAATCTTGGCGTATTCTTCCTTACCCAAATCGACCAAAGCAGGGCGTAACAACTGGATGAAACCCCTAATTGATGTAAGCGGATTTCTAATTTCATGTGCGATGGCGGCAGCGATTTTGCCAAGCATGGCCAGCTTGTCATTTTGGTAAGCGGTCTGCTCGATCTGTTTGTACTCGGAAACATCCTTCATACTAATCAGATAATCCCCGTCCAACTGATCACCATAAGTAGCTGTGATGAGCAGATGACGTCCACTGCTGTCTTGGAACTCAAAATATTTATTACGACGAACGATAATCTCCCGGTACAAGCGGATCAAAAGTCGCTTGGTTTGTCGCGTCAACTGAGAATGACGAAGTATTTCAAGGATACTGCAGCCCACAAGCGTTTTACGAGGCGTATCGAGGAACTTGGCCATTTGCAGATTCATGAAGGTAACGACGCCTTCTGTATCAAACAATGCAATGCCGCTGTCCATGTGCTGAAGTACGTTCTCGTACTTGCTCTTTACCCGTTCGAAGGAGCGATAGGAACGACTGAGCAGTTCTCGCATCTCCGTATAGCGTTCGTCTGCCGGTCGCTCAGGCTGGTAGCGGAAGCGATAAGCAACCATCAGCTCAATAAGGAAAAGGAAGGAGCGGTTGTATAGCTCAAGCGCCTCTTCCGAATCCACATTCAGAATGATGTTTCGCATACTTTCCTCATGTATGGCGATAATTTCCTCAGGTCCAATGCTATGAAACATTTTCCCTAGTTCCGTTGCCTGGTACAGGGATGCCTCGCTCCCGCTGCGTATATATTCGGCAAGCGCCGGGAAATAGCGCTTTCGAATTGACTGCATTAGCCTTGCTCCTCTCCGGTTGCAAACAGCTGGAGCTGTATTGGGGTCGAGTTCATGTAGTAGGAGGGCGGCAGCCATTTGCGGAACGTAATGCATGTCCCTACTCGGCGTGTGATTGCAATATCCCATTCCTCCGACCAAAGCGACTTCCATTCCTCCTCAAGCTCATGGGAGAAGCTGCAACTGCCGATCAGAGACCACTCCAGGCCTGCTTCCCCGGTATCCTTGCGTACTTCGCCTATCAACAATTGGCTTCGCTGATGCATCTCCACAAAACAGTTCGACAGCTCTGAAATAGCGTAGGCGATACGAGTCTGATCAATAATTCCGAAGCCCAGCTCTCTTGCCAATACTCTACCTGTTTGGCGAGCTCTTATGGCATCCTTGACATTGCTAATGTTGAACAGTTCCATCTCCATACGAGCTTCGCCCCCTGTTCCTTCCTGTCAGGATCGCAGTCAAGCCGTCGATTCGTAAACTAATCATAGGATTCGCTGTCAACAAGTGTCAATCGGAAATAATGTCGAATTATGCCATTTTTAAAGACGATTGGGCGATGGGCAATTCAGGAGCAACCGGGGCGACGGAAGTCAAAAAAGCGGAAAAAACTTGTCCGCTGTCGAATGAGGTTAATGTCCGAAATGCTGTTCCAGCCTTTCTTCCCATTCTTCCTCGATATCGTCCCATTCTTCCTCTGCTTCTTCCCACTCGTATTCGGCTTCTTCCCATTCTTCTTCGGCCTCTTCCCACTTCTCCTCGGCTTTCTCCAGCCTCTCCTCCTGCTCTTTCTGTTTCTCTTGTTTTTCCTGCTTGAGCTTCGTTTCATGCTCCTTTAAACGTTCCTCATCCTGCTTCTTCGCATCTTTTTTCCATTTTTCTTCAGCCTGTTTTAAGCGCTCTTCGGCTTCCCGAGCACTCCGCTCCAGCTCCTTGTGAGCCTTTTCCGCTTCCTCGCGCAGTTTTTCGATTTCCGCCTTTTTCTTTTTGAGCCAGTTTTCTTTTTGTTGTTTGGTGTATTTCTTCCATTCCTCAAGTTCCGACAACTCTGCCTGCCATTTATCCCACTCTTCCCGCTCTTCATGCTCCTCTCGGTCCTCTTCGCGAGATTGATTGCGCTCCAAATCTGGAAGCGGTGTTAAATGCGACTCAACGGCCGAAACCTTGGGCTTAGGAAGATGCTTTTGAGATGTTGGAGGTGTTTTTGTAGATGAAGCTGATGGCTGCACTGCGGCAGGCTTTGTTTCTTCAGCTGATGGTTTGTCTTTGGAATGGTTCAGCTCCCCTGCTCCAAGCGACGAGGTTTTAGGCTTGGGAGTTGGAGACGGGGCTGTTGAAGATCCTGAAGATCCTGAAGCCTCCGAAGCTCTCTCCTGCTTCTCTTTCTCCAACAACCGGTTCAGCTTATCTTGGTTAAGCTCCTCAGCGTCCCCTACCAGTGCACCTATACCACCTTTCCAAGTCGCTGCAGCTTGAAGCGGCTTCGTGCGGAATTGGTCCAGGCTGACCGAATAACCTTCGTCCTTGGCGAGCAAATAAACGGTCATCTGACCCGTCGAAAGTCCTAGATCCGCCGCCTCATCCATCACTCCGGGAGTAGATTCTATCTGCGTAATCTTTACATTCGCATCGCCCGATTGGGCCGCAGCTTTCTGGAATGCAGCCTTTGCTTGCAAATTAAGATCACTCAACAGTTCTTTTGCTGCTCCGTCCAGCCGGACTCCGGCGAATACGATATTAGCTTGATCTCCGTGCAAATAGGATGTGTCCGCCAATTGACTCGCTAGGCGGTCCATCACCTCAGAGACTGGCCTGCCTTCATACTTCAACGCCTCGACAAAAGGAGTTGCGTCTTTGTTGACCGCGCGCAGCGATCGAACTTTAAGTTTTTCATCAACCCCGAGCTCAAAGCTGGGGTTAACGTCCATGCTGAGATAAGCGACAACGGGACGAGCCTCGGCTCTTACGGCCAACATAGCGGGAATAGCGATCAGCAGTGCCAGCGCGGCAGCCGCTGCAGGCAACCACCAGCTCATTTTTACTTGGCGAAGCCGTCCCTCCGGAGCCAGCCAAACCTCTTGGCCGGTCAGTTCTCCCCCGTTGCTTCTTATTTTGCGGAAACGGCCATCAGGAGTGAGCACGATGAGCTTGCTCCCCTTGACCTCCAGCACGATGCCCTTTCCGTTCACAGCCTTGTCCCCCCTGCTGTTAGCTCCTGCTCCGCCTTTTCTTTCCGGAGCTGCAAGTAATCCGACAAATACGGGTAATCACCCCGCAGCAACACAGCAACTGCAATCAAATACTTGCGATTACGCTCAATCGTCTTGCGTGAGACGCCGCCTAATTCCATCAGCTCCTTGACTGGCAGTCGACGAGACTGAACAAGTACGCCCCACAGGGAATCCTCAGTAGCAAGCTTGAGCGCGATTCCTTGCAGCAAAACTCGGGAATCCTCATGTTTCGGGGATTTGCCGGCCAGATCCGTAAACTTGATTCCGTAGCCCTCCAGTTCGCTGGCATACTCTTCAATTTCCAGACGTCTGTTGTCTGCATCCCGGTCGAGCTGGAAACGAGACACCGCCTGTCTTGTCCAAGCAGTTTGCAGGCCTTCATCCAGCGTCCCGTCCTGGTTGAGATTCCCGGCGGGTAGCGATTTCCAGTGACGTTTCTCGCGCCGGACATAGTCAATAAGCCTACGCCGAATTACGGTTTCCGCAAAGCTCGTAAACGAACGCCCTGATTCCGGTGAAAATTGATGAATCGCCTCATTAAACGCAATCATTGCGATACTGAACTCATCATCGCGGCTTGGATCTATGTATCGCTTGCAGAAACGGCTTGTGGACTTGAGGATAAAAGGCCTATAGTCCTGAATAAGCTGTTCACGCAAGCTTTCATTGCCTTGCTGGATTTTCTGTATGGTCAGGCCGAGCGGCTTTGCGCCGTCTATGGGCTCCTGCTTGACGCTGAAGCGTCCCAACCATCTTTTGAACAACATCAGCAGCAAAACAGCACCTCGCTTCCTATACGATTCGCAACCTGTTCTCCATTTGCGGGAGTACGCCAAAATAAAAAATGCCTCCTGGATCAGGAGGCATCCTAATGGCTAACAGAGACCTTCGGAGGTTCGTTTGGCCTTCAGCTTGTTGCGGCGAGAATTCAATATTCCTAGCCTTTTTTTAAGCTCTGCTTCCCAGGTCGAATCTCCCAGATGTTTGGCAAATCCAAGCAGATCGAGAGCCATATCAATCTGACTCATAACCACATCCATCGGATCTTCGTTGTCGTGGTTCACGCAATTCTCAAAGAGAGATTTGCCGCGCTGATCCACATAATCCTGAAAATCAACTTCGGACACTCCGTCTCCATGTGCATATTCAGCTAAAATTTCATATTCGCTCTCTATCATATAATGAATATCCACACGATGGCAAACCGGACAGAACAAAATGGGGACGTTATGAATGTGAGTCCGATAATGCCTGAGCGTGCCTTTTGTACCGATCATGCTTGCCCCGCAGCAAAAACTCATCCCTGGTTCCCTCCTTGTAGAAGCCTATTTGCCACCTTGACCTTAACCTTACATCTTCCTGGAGTATATTCGCTGATAAACTCTCAAATTCCTGCTTTACAGCTGCTTCAACCATCAATCCAAAAAGTGGAAATGGGAGTGCACCCTGCTAACTGGGCGTAATCTCTGGCCCCTGAGGCAGTTCAGGCAGCTCCGGTGCCGGGTCTGGCGCGATCTCTGGCCGGAACGGTTCGGGAGCAATTTCTGGTTTGGCCGGCTGCTCAATCTCTGGCGAAGCGGGCGGCGTTATTTCCGGTTTGGCCGGCTGCTCAATCTCGGGCGACGCAGGCGGGGTTATTTCCGGCTTGGCCGGCTGCTCGATCTCTGGCGACGCGGGCGGTGTAGTTTCCGGCCTGCTCGGCTGCTCGATCTCTGGCGACGCGGGCGGTGTAGTTTCCGGCCTGCTCGGCTGCTCAATCTCTGGCGACGGGGGCGGCGTTATTTCCGGCTTCGGTCCTTCCATGTTCGCTTCTGGCGAGTGTAGATAATCCATTTCTGCATTCATCCGCGCAGCCTCCTCTTCCGTTGACTGGATTTTCTTATCCTTAACCATTAGCTATGGATAAGACACAGGCTGCGCCCGAAATATATAAGAAAAAGCCAGAGCAGCTGCTCTGGCTTTTCCATTATTTGCTTGTTAAAAACGATTATGCAGTTACCAAAGTTTTGTCGCCAGGTTTCCAGTTCATCGGGCAAAGACCACCGGATTGCAGAGCTTGGAGAACACGAAGTGTTTCTTCAACGCTGCGGCCTACATCATTATGGTTAACAACTTGGTATTTGAGCTCGCCTTCTGGATCGATGATGAACAGGCCGCGCAGAGCGATACCTTCGTCTTCGATCAGAACGCCGTAATCACGGGATACTTGCTTCGTGATATCAGCAGCAAGCGGGAAGTTCAGTTGGCCAAGACCGTTGTCGTTTTTCGACGTGTTGATCCAAGCTTTGTGGCTGTGGATGCTGTCGATGCTTACACCAAGAATCTCGGAGTTGAGTTTTTTGAACTCTTCAGCTGCGTCGCTGAGAGCAGTAATTTCCGTTGGGCACACAAATGTGAAGTCCAGTGGATAGAAGAAGAATACGAGCCACTTGCCACGGTAGTCGGAAAGGGATACTTTACCGAACTCTTTACCTTGACCGTCAACAGTCTCCATCGTGAAATCCGGGGCCAAGCGACCTACCAAACGTTCTGCCATAATACCGAATTACCTCCTTGACGCTTTAAGCGTTCAAAATATGCAGTCACCTCATGTGACGTTCAATGAAATCATATCATTTTTTATAGAACATAGTCAATATTAGATTGAAATGATTATCATCTGACAATTAAAGTTAGACTTTACGGATGGCGTTCACAATCAGCTCGCCCATCGCTTCAGTGCCGATCGCCTTGGACTTATCAACAGCGATGTCTCCCGTACGGTGACCCGCATCTAGCACTTCTTTAACGGCGTCTTCAATCGCTTGAGCCGCATCGGCATAGCCGAACGTAAGGCGGAACATAAGAGCTACGGACAGAACCGTTGCGATCGGATTGGAAATGCCTTGGCCAGCAATGTCAGGCGCGGATCCGTGTACGGGTTCGTACAGACCAAAGCTGCCCTCCCCAAGCGAAGCCGAGCTCAACATACCGATCGAACCAGTAAGCATAGCAGCCTCATCGCTCAAAATATCACCGAACATGTTCTCCGTCACGATAACATCAAAGCTCGACGGGCGGCGCAGCAGCTGCATCGCACAGTTGTCGACAAGCACATGCTCCAGTTCAACCTCAGGGTATTCTGGTGCAATCCGATTCACAACTTCACGCCACAGACGGGACGTTTCCAGTACATTAGCTTTGTCAACGGAAGCGAGACGCTTGCTGCGCGTCATGGCGATATCGAAAGCTTGGCGGACGATTCGCTCAATTTCTTGCACATTGTAAACGCAAGTATCAACCGCTTCCTCTCCGCTGGCTCCCTCGCGACGGAATTTCTCGCCGAAGTAGATGCCGCCCGTCAGCTCACGCACGACGATCAGATCCGTACCCTCAAGCACTTCCGGTTTCAGCGTGGATGCATCTTTCAGACAGTCGAAAACGGTAGCTGGGCGGATGTTGGAGAACAAACCAAGCGCCTTGCGGATGCCGAGCAATCCCGTTTCTGGACGCAATTCCTTCGAATTATTGTCCCATTTTGGCCCGCCTACCGCTCCGAGCAGGACAGCATCGGCGTTTTGGCAGATTTCCAGCGTTTCTTGCGGCAAAGGAGTACCCTTCTCATCAATTGCAATGCCACCGAACAGCCCATGCTGGAACTCGAAGTTATACTCATAGAGCTCCTCGATTTTGCGAATGACTTTGATAGCTTCCCCGACAACTTCCGGACCAATACCGTCACCGGCGATAACAGCGATTTTTTTAGTTTCTGCCATAGTTAAACACTCCCGTCAACATATTCGTCGAATGATAATAGATATCAACAGTTGTACCATACTTCCGCTCGGATGCCCAAGATAGGAAAGCTATCGCTCTAATAGGCTGCACCTATAGAGGACTCTGACTTCGATTCTTTGATACCACAATAGCTGTAGCTCCTCCGACAGAGTCCGAAAGTTCGTAAAATAGAACAAAAAAGCATTCGCCGCAGCGAATGCTTTTTTGATTCTAGCCTGTTCACATATTAAATCAGGCTCATTTTATCCCGGCGGCCTGGCGACTTTCGCTTGTCGATCAGTCGATTGAGAGCATCAACATAGGCGCGAGCACTTGCCTCCAGAATGTCGGTGCTGACTCCGCGGCCTTGTGCAGAAGTCTCATCTTGGCGCAGTACGACATGTACTTCACCGAGTGCATCTTTGCCCTGGGTAACGGATTTGATGGAGTAATCCTCCAGCTCGACCGTCTCCGAGGTCACACTGTCGATCGCGTTGAACAACGCGTCGATCGAGCCGTTGCCTTCCGCTGTGCCCGTCTGCACGCCTTTGCCTTCGACATTGATCGTAACGGTTCCTTTTGGCGTGGAACGGTTGCCGTAATGAACCTCGATCGTCTCAAGCGCATAGACTTCCGTTGCAGCGGCGAGCTTCTCCTCCAGCATAGCGAGCAGATCGTCGTCAGTGACATTTTTCTTGCGATCAGCAAGATCCTTGAACTTGGCAAACGCTGCATTAAGCGCATCATCGGCCAGTTCATAACCCAGATCGAGCAGCTTCTCGCGGAAAGCGTGACGGCCGGAATGTTTGCCCATAACAAGCTTGGATTCCTTGATACCGATCGTTTCTGGCGAAATGATCTCGTACGTCGTTTTCTCCTTCAACATGCCGTCCTGATGAATGCCCGACTCATGTGCGAAGGCGTTGGCGCCGACAATCGCTTTATTGCCCGGCACTACCATGCCAGTCAGCTTGCTGACAAGGCGGCTTGTGCGCGCAATTTCCTTGAGCTGCAGGCCAGTCTTGGCGCCAAAGAGCGCAGCGCGAGTCTCAAGAGCCAGCGCAACCTCTTCGATCGCCGTGTTACCAGCGCGTTCGCCGATGCCGTTGATCGTGCCTTCAATTTGGTCGGCTCCGTTCAGGATCGCCGCCAGCGCATTGGCCGTGGCCATGCCCAGATCGTCATGACAGTGTGCGCTCAGTTGGATCGTCTCGATGCCTGGCACATTTTCCTTAAGTGTCTTGAAAATGTTGCCGAACTCAGCCGGAGTCATATAACCGACCGTGTCGGGAATGTTGACAACCGTTGCGCCAGCTTTGATGGCCATCTCCGTAACCTCGCAGAGGAAATCAAGCTCGGTACGGCCAGCATCCTCTGGGGAGAATTCGATTTTGTCAAAGAACTGCTTGGCATAGCGAATGGCCTTGTCGGCCGTCTCCAATACCTGCTCCTTTTCCATCTTCAGCTTGTGCTTGCGGTGGATCGGCGAAGTCGCCAAGAAAATATGGATGCAAGGGTCGGCAGCATCCTTCAAAGCTTCCCATGCCGCGTCAATATCGCGCTCCACGGCACGGGCAAGCCCGATGACCGTAGCGGACTTAACCGCTCCGGCAACCGCCTGCACGGCAGCCAGATCGCCCGGCGAAGCAGCAGGGAACCCGGCTTCAATCCGATCGACGCCCAGCTTCTCCAGTTGGAGGGCGATTTCCACCTTTTCTCGGGTATTCAGATTGACCCCCGGCGATTGCTCGCCGTCGCGGAGCGTTGTATCAAAAATATAGATTTTACGCATACCGGCACCTCCATTTCGAGTTCATGTTGTCAGCTTATGAAGCGACAAACGCGCCTCATTCCTGGAGGAAGAAGCGCGTCGTCCACTAGCAAATTACTTTTTGATCCAATGCATCAGTTCGCGCAGCTCAGCGCCGGTTTTTTCGATGGCATGCTCGGATTCATTACGGCGAGTAGCCGTAAGCATCGCACGTCCGGATTTGTTCTCCAGGATGAAGTCGCGAGCAAATTTGCCTTGTTGGATGTCGGACAGAACTTCCTTCATCGCTTTTTTAGTTTCGTCCGTTACGATGCGCGGGCCGGTAACATAGTCACCGTACTCAGCCGTGTTGGAGATGGAATCGCGCATGGAAGCGAGGCCGCCTTCATACATCAGGTCAACGATCAGCTTCAGCTCATGCAGACACTCGAAGTATGCCATTTCTGGAGCGTAGCCTGCTTCAACCAGCGTTTCGAAGCCAGCTTTGACCAGCGCGGAAGTACCGCCGCAAAGTACAGCTTGCTCGCCGAACAGATCCGTTTCGGTTTCTTCGCGGAAGGAAGTCTCGAATACTCCTGCGCGAGTACAGCCGATGCCTTTTGCATAAGCAAGGCCGATTGCTTGAGCGTTGCCCGTTGCGTCCTGCTCAATTGCGATCAGTCCAGGAACGCCGAAGCCTTCCACGTAAGTGCGGCGAACCATGTGGCCCGGGGACTTAGGAGCGACCAGCAGTACGTCGGTGTCTTTGCTCGGCACGATTTGACCGAAGTGAACGTTAAAACCGTGGGAGAACATAAGAGCAGCGCCCTTTTTCAGGTTCGGTGCAATCTCATCGTTATATACTTGAGCCTGTGTTTCGTCAGGCATCAGGATTTGTACAACATCAGCTTTACGAGTTGCGTCAGCAACGGAAAGGACTTCAAAACCATCGTTGCGCGCTTTGTCAGCGGATTTGCCTTCACGAAGACCGATAACAACTTTCACTCCGCTGTCACGCAGGTTTTGCGCTTGAGCATGGCCTTGGCTGCCATAACCGATAACTGCAACTGTCTTGCCTTGAAGAACGCTCAGATCCGCGTCGTTTTCGTAGAAAAGTTTAACTGCCATGATAAGATGATGCCTCCTTTGATTTGAACCCCTTTGAGCGGGCGTTTAAAGAGATAACGCACTAAAGTAACTGCATGCTTCAGCCGTCATTCTCTTTAAACTCCCGCTCAAAAGCGGGCTTTGTAAGCTTTATAGGTAATAGTTATAGCATTATAGGCGCGTTGTCTAACTTATCAAATAATTCTGACTATGACTTTACAGTGCCGCGGTTCATTGCCGTTACTCCCGTGCGGGAAATCTCGCGAATGCCGTATGGTCGCAGCAATTCGATCATTGCATCAATCTTCTCAGGTCCGCCGACGACTTGGACAATCAGCGTGCTTGGACCGATATCAACAACAGCTGCGCGGAAAGTTTCAACAACACCGAGAATCTCCGGCCGAGCCGATGGATCTGCACCAACCTTGATCAAAGCAAGCTCTCGCTCTACCATCGGGCTGGAACTAACGTCGACAACTTTGATGACGTCGATGAGCTTATATAACTGCTTGGATACTTGCTCAAGCAATTTATCGTCTCCGGCAGTCACGATGACCATTCGGGAAAGACCTGCTTCCTGACTGGCTCCTACCGTAATGCTCTCAATATTGAATCCACGGCGGCCGAACAGGCCCGACACTCGCTGCAAAACACCCGGCTGGTCATTGACCAGAACTGCTATCGTATAGTTGCGAATCATTCTTCATCCCCCATGAGCATGACGTCGATCGTGTTGCCCTGCGTGACCATGGGATACACGTTCTCGCCCTTGCGGACGACAAATTCCACTACGGCTGGACCCGGATGCGCGAGCGCTTCCTTCCAAGCTGCTTCCGCTTCTTCCTTATTCGTTGCCCGGAAACCTTTGACCCCGTATGCCTCAGCCAGCTTCACAAAATCTGGACTTCCAGCAAGATCAATATGGCTGTACCGGTTATCGTAAATGATCTCTTGCCACTGGCGCACCATTCCGAGTACCTGGTTGTTAATAATTGCCACCTTGACCGGAATATTGTTGATGGCACAAATCGCAAGCTCTTGCGCACACATCTGCATGCCGCCGTCACCGTTGATGCTTACTACCAATCTATCAGGGTTAGCCATCTGAGCACCAATTGCGGACGGGAATCCAAAGCCCATCGTACCAAGTCCGCCGGAAGTGATCCAGGAGCGAGGCTTGTTAAAGCGGTAATATTGAGCCGCCCACATCTGATGCTGGCCAACGTCCGTCGTTACGATCGCTTCGCCGTTAGTCGTCTCGTGAATCATGCTAATTACCCACTGAGGCTTAAGTTCTACTTCAGAGTCAACATAACGCAGCGGCTGCTCTTGTTTCCATTGCTGCATCTGCTCGCGCCATGCATCGGCTTCTGTTGCATATCCAACCTCGGCGTTGATCAGGGCTAGCGTCGTTTTAATGTCACCAACGATTGGAATTTCAGTTGGCACATTTTTGCCGATTTCGGCAGGGTCGATGTCAATGTGGACTACTTTAGCCTTAGGCGCAAAACCTTCCAGCTTCATCGTCACCCGATCATCAAAGCGAGCTCCGATATTGATTAGCAGATCGCAATCCTGGATCGCCTTGTTCGACGTATACGTTCCGTGCATGCCTGGCATGCCGAGCCACAGATCATTGCCGCTTGGAAAAGCTCCCAAACCGAGCAGCGTCGTCGTAACGGGAATACCCGTTTTGGTGATGAACTCCAAAAGCTCTTCATGACCGCCGGAGTAAACGACCCCGCCGCCTGCTAGTACGAGCGGACGCTCCGCTTCGCTGATCGCCTTGATCAGCTTGTCGAGCTGCGGCTTGCGTGGTGTTACCGTCGGGTTGTAACCGCGGATGTTAACTTCCGTCACCGGTTTGAAAAGCGTCTTGGCCGCCGATACGTCCTTCGGAATATCGATCAGCACCGGGCCTTTGCGACCAGTATTAGCGATATGGAATGCCTCGTGGATAACACGCGGCAGGTCCTCTACATCACGAACCAGATAGCTGTGCTTCGTGATCGGCATTGTAATGCCTGTAATATCCGCTTCTTGGAAGGCGTCTGTGCCGATGAAGCTGGTTGCAACGTTGCCGGTAATGACAACAAGAGGAACCGAATCCATATAGGCTGTAGCAATTCCCGTTACAAGGTTTGTCGCTCCTGGACCTGATGTCGCAATACAAACGCCAACTTGTCCGGAAGCCCTCGCATAACCGTCTGCTGCATGAATCGCTCCCTGCTCGTGGCGGGTAAGCAAGTGATTGAAATCCTTAAACCCGTGCATTGCATCGTAGATGAACAGTACCGCGCCGCCGGGATAGCCGAATACACATTCCACACCCTCGAGCACCAGGCTGCGGAGAAGAATTTCAGAGCCGCTGACCACTTCCGGCTTCCTCATTCTTTCCATGATTTCTTCTTTGGATCGTTTAGCTTCGCCCTGCATAACCATCATGTGTTCCTCCCTTCGTGACGGCAGCGGTGTCGACGTTCCGCCTTCGCCCTCTATGTGTGAAACAAAAAAACCTTCCGCCCACTATGCCAAAGCATAGGGACGAAAGGTTTATCTTCCGTGGTACCACCCAGGTTTGCGCCGTATCTTGCAATACGATGCCTCATGAAGTAAGACACAGATGCATGCCTCTACGGTCTTACTTCGGCAGGTTAACGCATGCCATGCGATTCTCCCTAATAGGAATTATACAATTCCGTTCAGGAAAACAGCTCCGAGGTGAGCTCGTTGGAAAGGGGTGCTGGCGGCGGTTGCAGCTAATCCGTCGCTCTCTGGACAGTAGAGCCCTTAACACTTCGTCCTCATCAATGCCGTTTGTTATAAGCTTAGAACTTATTATATGTTTGACCTTACCATCCGTCAATACTTAGATTATACAGCAAACTGAAAAGTTATGTATTCCCTTGTAATTCTATCGCTTCGAAACCTTCGTGCATACATTATGAAGCGGGCTACTGGCGGTCGATACAAGGCCGTGACTTAATCGAGCCTAATGCCTACAAGCGAAGAAGGGTTGAAAGATGGATATCCAGTATCGCTCCATCATACCAGCTGATATGCCGGAGCTAGTCCGGCTGATCCGGACCGAGCTAATTCCGATGTCCTACACCGTGAGCCCCGATGATGCCTCTGTCATCGCTGGACTGCCGGATCGCTTTCGCAGTGGAGTAACGATTGTAGCTTCCCCAAAAAATGGTGGAAAGCCTTTTGGCTTTATCCACTACGGCCAGTTGCAAGGCATGCTGCATATCGACATGCTCGTTGTAAATCCGCAGCATCGCCGCTCCGGCATCGGTCTAAAGTTGCTGAAACAAGCCGAACAGAACGGCAAAAACGCCAGAAATTTAATGTCAGTGTTATATGTGGACGATGTCAACGAAAAAGCGCGCCGGTTCTATACCCGTGAAGGATATGAACCGGTGCGCTATCACCCCGAGCTGAAGGTTACGCTTTTTACAAAGCCACTTTAACCGACAGATCTTCATCCGACTAGTAGAAGCCTTTGCCTCCATACCCAGGTCCGTACTGACCGGGGCCACCAGGACCATAAGGTCCGTATGGGCCGGGTCCGTATGGGCCAGGGTATGGCCCAGGGCCGCATGGACCGCAACCGCCGGGGCCGTATGGGCCAGGGCCGCAGCAACCTCCACCGAAACCGCCAGCAAACGGCGCCAGTCCGATCGCAAGGATGGAGAACAGTGCGAGCGGTAGGATGAAGGCACGAATTTGGACCTTTCCTGCCTCTTCCTGAACTCGCAGGTAAAGCCGTTCGTTTGCAAACCTTTCCAGCTTGCCATTGACAGCTGAACCGTCTCTCAGCTTGATGTAAACCCGCTGTCCGACCATTGCCTGAACTTGTGCCTTAGAAATTGTAGACAACTTGTTTTTCCTCCCTTCCCTTTCCTCCCAGTTTATTCAGCGCATTGTTTTCGGCGTGTACAGATGTCCATACACATAAGGAAACGGGCTTCTCTACCATTCGAAGGGAGGATATTTAGGATAACAAGGAGGGAAAAATAGATAATGGTTACGAACGCTAGTACGCATAAAAAAACAGGGAGAACTCTGCTCTGCGGCAGAATTCTCCCTGTAAAAAACTAAGCGTTCAGCTTTTGCTTGGCTACGTCAGCCAGGCTGTTGAACGAACCGATGTCGTTCACGGCCAGGTCGGCAAGAACCTTACGGTTCACTTCGACGCCAGCTTGTTTCAGGCCGAACATGAATTTGCTGTAGGACAGGCCGTTCATGCGGGCAGCCGCATTGATACGAACGATCCACAGTCTGCGGAAGTCACGTTTCCGTTGACGACGGTCACGGTACGCGTACAGCAGGGATTTGTTAACCTGCTCCTTAGCTGTTTTAAACAGGCGATGCTTGGAACCGAAATAACCTTTTGCGAGTTTAAGAATCCGTTTGCGGCGACGAGCGCGCACGAATCCACCCTTTACTCTTGCCATGATGAAACCCTCCTGTAGGTTCTAATATCGGAAATTAAATGTACTATTTCAGTTGTGCAAGGCCTTGAGCCAAACGACGAACGTCGCCTGCAGCCATGATTGGTTGAGTTCCCAGAACGCGCTTCGCGCGAGCGGACTTGTGGGACAGCAAGTGATTGCGGTGAGCCTTATAGCGCATTACTTTGCCGGTTCCCGTAATTTTGAAGCGGCCTTTCAGACTGCTGTGGGTCTTCATCTTAGGCATGTCGATATCCTCCTTGAATAATTAGAGATCAGTTGTTGTTCTTCGGTGCCAAAATCATGATCATGCTGCGTCCTTCCAGTTTCGGCACACGCTCCACGTTGCAGATGTCGTTCACTTCCGTGAGCAAGCGCTCCAAGATGCGTTGGCCGACAGCGGCATGCGCAATTTCGCGGCCGCGGTAACGAACGGATGCTTTGACCTTGTCGCCTTCACCGAGGAACTTGATAACATTGCGGAGCTTCGTTTGATAGTCATGCTCATCAATATTGGAGCGGAACCACACTTCCTTCAGATCAACGATCTTCTGGTTTTTGCGGGCTTCCTTCTCCTTCTTCTGCTGCTCGTAACGGAATTTGCCGTAGTCCATGATCCGGCAAACCGGCGGTTTGGCTTGAGGAGCAACATTGACAAGGTCCATGTTGGCGTCAATGGCCATCTGCAGAGCTTCGCGAATTGGCTTAATTCCAAGCTGTTCGCTTTCGGGTCCGACCAAGCGTACTTCCCTCGCCCGGATATCGTCGTTGATTTGGTGATCTCGGCTAATAATCGTCCACCTCCGAATGGAATTGGTTGTTGCAGTCCATGAGTATTCAACTACTTATAAACAAACAAAAGCGGGTCCTGCAGTAGGACCCGCGTGATACGCAATATGAACCTAATGTCTCCCCATAATGGGAAGAGTGGTTACATGCGATCGCATACCAGCCGATGGAATCGGTCAGGTGAGAAGCGGGTGCCTCTGCTTGTGCGACTAGCTATTCAAAATTTAGACCTTAATGAAACACTCAAAGGAGTATACCACGGCAACAATATGCCTGTCAACTACCTTAAGAAGCCTGCTTACTCTGCACTTCTTCCAAGCGGATAACACGAGTATGCTGCGTATGGCTCCACTGTTTGTTGTTCTGCGTGAAGAACGCATAGAACGTAATCGGTAACCAGCTAACCTGGAACAAGATCATGGAAAGCAGATTCGCGTACATTTTGCCAGACTTGATGCCTTCCAGCATCATAACGAGCGGGAACATCAGCGCAGTGGCCGAAATAGCGACTACCGGAACCCAGAACGGAAGGAACTGGTAGATGGACGTAAACAGATTTTCAGCTGGCAGGATATTGTCCATCCAGATGATTACTGTTCCTACAAATCCAAGCAACGTGGTGTAAACAGAGAAGGAATACAGCGCTGCATCAAACTTGATGAAGTTGCGCTCTTTAATACTCGCCCACAATAGTGGGAAGAAGTACTGCCGGGCCACCGTAAAGTGACCTTGCATCCAACGCAGACGCTGGCGAGCAGACGCCTTGAACGTAACTGGCTTTTCGTCATATACTTTTGCGTCGTAGTTCAAGACAGGATGCACGCCCCGCTGTACGCAGCGCATGGAAAACTCCAGATCCTCAACGAGGCTTGTCGCTCCCCAACCCATCTCCTTCATCAGATTGCTCTCAAAGCACATCCCCGTACCGCCAAGGAAGTTGGCCATGCCAAGATTCCGGCGTGACAATTGCCAAAGACGGTTGCAGTACCAGTAGGTGATGGCATACGAAGACGTAACCCAGGAATCATCCGGGTTTTTAGTGTCGAGGTAACCTTGAATGACCTGATGGCCGTTGCAAAGGTCGTTATTCATGTGAGTCAGGAAGTCCGTCTTCACCAGATTGTCGGCGTCGAACATGACGATTGCGTCGTATTGACGAGGCATCGCCCACAGTTCTTTAAGCATCCACTCGATGGCGTAACCTTTGCCTTTAAGCTGGTTGTTGAAACGCTCGCAGGCGTTGACACCCATGCTGCGGGAAATAGCAGCCGTGCCGTCTGTGCAGTTGTCGCAAATAACGAACACATCGTAAAGCTCTTTAGGGTAATCTAAATTTTTTAGGTTTTCGATCAATGCTCCCACAACTTTTTCCTCGTTATGAGCTGCCACCAAAATGGCGAATGATTTTTGCGGTTTGTGTTCGATAGCTTTTTTCTTGCGGATGATACCGAAAAGCGCTAGACCGAACTGGTACACCCCTATGAACGCCAAAAAGATTTGCAAAGCAATCATAATGGAATTGGCTAACATTCGTCTTGCCCCCTTGAGACCCCGATTTTAATATTCTCTCTGTACTTGCTGCGGGTTCTTTTTCTCTGTTTTTGTTGAGCGTTGCTTAGTGTGGACGTTGTGTAAAATGACCATTCTGATTTTCCATGGTTCTATAAGCTTTGTCAAAAGCAGAAATCCGTTCCATTTGCCGTAAAGCAACTGGAAAAACGCTTGCATCAGCTATTAACGACTAGGATACCCTCATTTGCTTCCGTTAACCGCTTATCCCATTCATTTGCTGACGTTTTGATGCTTTCGTCCTTATCAACGATCCAAACAACCAAAAAGTTCCCCTAATCCGACATGCCGCATATGTCGATTCAGTGAACGAGTTGAGGATACATCTTCCAAGATGCGCCCTTTCTCCCATCATTACCATCACACAACGGCAATAAAACGCCCAATTCAATTTATTCTACCTTAACAATTGCATTTTAAAATAAGGAAAATAATATTCAGACTTGGCAGCAGTGGTTATGATAGGGGTACAAGCGATTGGGGGGAATAGCTATGAGCGCATTTATCGGCTGGCTTCGCATGAAGGAGCGACGGCTGCTCCTGTGGCTGAATCGTGGGCCAGTCAACGCGCGACTGCATGCGTTACTTGGACGTTGGCTGTCGACTGTCACGCATATGGGGGGAGCAACATTCACGCTGACCACCTCCATCCTGCTGATCTTTCTGTCCGCCGGACCTTGGAAAATAATCGTTGGCTGGCAGAGCCTGGTTGCCGTCGTCATCAGCCACATTCCGGTTATGATCGTCAAGCGTACCTTAAAACGTCTGCGTCCCTACCAAGCTCTGACGGGAGTACGGACAGGCAAAAGCCCACTGGCGGATTCCTCGTTTCCTTCCGGACATACAACGGCGATTTTTGCCTGGATTGTGCCGCTTGTTTGTACGATAGCCACCCATCACCCAGCCCTATTACCGCCTACGCTGTTACTTGCAGTCGTAATCGCTGGCTCTGTTGGCTGGTCCCGGATGTATTTGGGCCTTCATTATCCCTCAGATGTTGCTGCAGGTGCACTGCTCGGTACGGCAACCGCACTCCTATCAATCTCTTTAATCGGCAGTTAACGCAAAACAGCCCGCCGCCCTTAGTAAGGGGTAGCGGGCTGTTTTTCCCTTCGACATGGATCAGAGCCGAGTCCAGACTTAGACACTCTCTAGTCATGTTAGCTCAAAACACAGCCGTCTTAATTTACAAGCTTAAGCTTGTCCAGAATGAAGCTTGGTTTTTTCCATATCTTCGCGTTCCTTAGCCGCCTCGCGACTGCGACGAGCCGTTTTTTCCTCACGGTAGGCTGCCAGAGCTGCCGCTCCAACAACAACCTCACAGCGATGAATCGGCATGCCTTGCCCGATAAACTTACTTTCATATTCCGTCAGCACTAGATCCTCGCGCGCGCCATCCCGATGGAGATCCAGTGAAATGTTTTTCATCTGCATTTCCGTCTCCGCGTAGCTGTTAAGCGAAAACTCGAACAGCAGTCGAGAATCTGTTTTCTGATGGATTTCGCCGTTCTCATTGAGAATGACCGCATACTGCTCAAGAAGACGTGGATGCGACAAACGGCGACGAGCATGTTTGGACTTTGGCCAAGGGTCGCTGAAGTTTAAGTAAATACGCTCCAGCTCACCCGGGGCAAACATATCCGCGATACCCTCGATATTCGCCCGCAGCAGAGCTAGATTGGGCGGATAGCCCTGAAGTCCCAGCTCTTCACGAGCGAGTAGCGCTTTTTCGCTGGCACGGCGAATCAGTTCATCATATAGATCAACTCCGATGTAATTGACATCCGGATTCAATACACTGTGCTGACTGATGAATCTGCCCTTGCCCATGCCAAGTTCAACATGAATCGGCTTGTCATTTCCAAAAAAATCCTTCCATTTGCCCTTGTACTTCGCTGCATCCAGGACAACCAGCCCGGGCAGAGCCTCTAGCTCCTCACGAATTCCTTTTCTACCTCTTAAACGCATCTTATTACTTTCCTCCAATAATCTTATATCTGTTAAACAAAAATAGCCCAATCATCCCGTCTTATTTTGCCCAAGTTAAGCGCCCTTGTAAAGAAAAAAGCGGCTCCCCGGGGCAGACTGCCCTTCGGTGACCGCTTGATTGAGTATATTCCGGCTTCGCCGGCGACTATGTCAACATCTGATAGGGAATCGGTTGCTCCAAGGCATAAGTCTCGTTAAGCACATGATTGAGTTTCTTGCGAGCTTCGATTTCGAGGCGGTGGTTGCCATGGAAACGGATGCCCGCGAGAGCCATAAGTTCCTTGACCGTAAGTTCAACCGTTACCGTATTATCGCCTTGCGGAATTTTCACTGTGTTCATATTCATCACCTCATCGATTTTTTTACAGCATTCCCAAGACTACAGGCGCTTATGAAAACCAGGGTTATGGCAACATTGGAGGGATGAAAAACCCTTGATTCGACTGACTTTCTATACTTTTAATTTAACACACCATGTAAGGTTTATCAAGCCTAAATTAACCGCTTTCATTGCTTATTTTTCGAGGCTTGTCCAACCTATAAAAATCGGAGTCCAAGTCCCTGCAAGACCTCTGGCCGATGGCATTCCGATGCGATTTCTTATAAGATGAATATGAATCGCGCCTGGGCAGCATCACTTTGTCCGATTCCGGCGCCAGTGCAAGGAAGGAGCCACAATGGAAGCACCAACAACCAACACCGCTATAGCCCCGCTGTTATGGGCGGACAAGCGGTTCCATACATGGAATTACGAGATGAGAGAGCAATTCGGCGGCAAGGTGTTCAAGGTCATGCTTGACGCCGGCTTCACCTGTCCTAATCGGGACGGCGCTGTTGCTACCGGAGGCTGTACATTTTGCAGCGCTCGGGGCTCTGGCGACTTTGCCGGCAGCCGCCGGGAGGATTTGATTCAGCAATTCAATACGATCCGCGACCGCCAGCATCAAAAATGGCCGGACGCCCGCTATATCGGCTATTTCCAAGCCTATACGAATACGTACGCTCCCGTCGAAGAGCTGCGTCTCTATTATGAAGCTATTTTGGCCCAGCCCGGTGTTGTCGGTCTATCGATCGCTACCCGCCCCGACTGTCTACCGGACGACGTAGTGGATTATTTGGCAGAGCTCAATGAGCGAACCTATCTCTGGATCGAAATGGGACTGCAGACGGTTCACGAGTCCACCTCCGATCTCATTAATCGCGCGCATGATACCGCCTGTTATGTCGATGCTGTAACACGCCTTAGAGCTCGTGGCATCAGAGTCTGCGCCCATATCATTTACGGGCTTCCACAAGAGACGCATGAGATGATGCTAGATACCGGCCGCGCTGTCGCAGCAATGGATGTGCAGGGAATCAAAATCCACCTGCTTCATTTAATGCATAAAACGCCTATGGTCAAGCAATACGAGGATGGACTTCTCCGCTTCCTGGAGATGGACGAGTATGTGCAACTAGTCGTAGATACGCTGGAATTTTTACCGCCGGAGATGATCGTGCATCGGCTGACCGGTGATGCTCCGCGCGACCTGCTGATTGGACCTACATGGAGCTTGCGCAAATGGGAAGTGCTGAACGCGTTCGACGACGAGTTGAAGCGTCGCGACACCTGGCAAGGCAAGCTCTGGCAGCCTGCCGCTCCCGGCTTTTTGCCGGAGCCTGTCTCCGCTCCGGCGCTGACTAAGCCGGGCAAAAAGCTGTCGGCGGCCAAGTATGCCGCACTCATGAAAGCAGCCGCGGCGGAAGCGCCGAACTGCTCGCCGGAGGCGAAGAGCTAATGGGCCTGCTGTCTGTCATCGGCATGGCCCATAGCTGGGTGCGCCAGCGCGTGCAGCCTGGCGATGCCGTTGTCGACGCCACGCTCGGCGGCGGCGTTGACGCCCGCTTCCTGGCGGAGCTGGTCGGGCCGCGCGGCACGCTGCTCGGCTTCGATATCCAGCCGGAAGCGCTTCGCCGTGCTCGCGAGCGGCTGGAGCCGCTGGCGGCGGAGGGCCGGCTGCCCGTCCGGACAAGCCTGCTGCTGCGCTCGCACAGCGAGCTAGCCGAGGCGGTGCCGGGGGAGCTGCATGGCCGGCTGGCCGCAGTGATGTTCAACCTCGGCTACCTGCCGGGAGCCGATCAGGAGGTTATCACGCTGCCAGAGACGACGCTGCCTGCTATGGGGGCGGCGCTTCGCCTGCTGCGACCGGGCGGCATTCTGGCCTGCGTTCTTTATCCCGGCCACCCCGGCGGAGCCGAGGAAGCCGACGAGGTGATACGCTGGGCGGCTTCGCTCCCGCAGGAGGCGGCGCAGGCTGCCGTTTACCGGATGGTCCAGAAACCAGGAGCTCCCTATGCTCTAGGCATCGAGGCGCGGGTAGGCGGCCGTTGAGCGAGGCAATTATTTTAAGGAGGGATTCATATGGCTATTCGCAAGATTGAGCATATCGGCGTCATGACGGCAAATCTGGAAGCTTCGATAGATTTCTACAAACAAGTTCTAGGCATGGAGCATACTTACAGCCTTCCCCATGGTGTTATCCGGATCGCATTCCTGCGTTTCCCAGGCTCGACAGAGACAGAAATTGAGCTCGTTGAGGGTTATAATTCCGAGCTTCCCATTGAGGGAAAAGTCCATCATATCGCTTTTACCGTGGACAACATCGAGGAAGAGTTCGAGCGCCTCAAGCGCATGGGCTTGCCGCAGCTCGACAGCGAGCTCAGTTCGCTGCCAAATGGAGCCCGTTATTTCTTTTTCAGCGGCCCGGACGGAGAACGGCTTGAGCTTTTCCAGCCTGGTTCAGCTCCTGGGCAGTAAAGATCTGCTAAAATCATAATATCCGGTTTCATTGATTTTTTTACTATAGATAATAGGAGTGGAACTAACGATGACCGTCAAACCTTACCCTCTTAAATTCAAACCTGAAATGAAAGAACGTGTCTGGGGCGGACGCGCCCTTGAACAGTTCGGCCTTGAGCTGCCCCAAGGCCACATCGGCGAAGGCTGGATGATCGGCGATCATCCTAATGGTACAACCAAGGTTGCCGGCGGCGCACTGGACGGTCTCGGCCTGGATGAGATCCGCGAGCAGTATGGACGCGAGTGGTTTGGCAGCAAGGGCTTCTCGGAGAAAAATGGTCGCTTCCCGCTGCTCATCAAGCTGCTCGACTGCAATGATGATCTTTCGGTTCAGGTCCATCCAACCGATACTTATGACCGCCTTCCAGCCGGAGAGCTCGGCAAAACGGAAATGTGGTACATCCTCGACGCCAAGCCAGGTGCCAAAATCATCTATGGCCTCAAGGACGGCGTTAATCGCGCCGCGCTGCAGCAGGCAATTGAAGAAGGACGCGTCATGGAGGGACTGCAAGAGGTTGAAGTCAAGGCAGGAGATGCATTCTACATTCCGGCTGGAACGGTTCATGCTCTATGTGCCGGCGTCGTTGTCGCCGAAATCCAGCAAAACTCCGACACGACGTACCGCCTGTACGATTACAACCGTCCCGGCCTCGATGGCGGGCTCCGCGAGTTGCATGTCGAGGACTCGCTGAATGTCATCGCCTACGAAGGCGCAGGCGCTACGCGGATGAACACCGACGATGCTCAAGCCGGAAGCTGGCTGACCATCGCCGAGTCGCCTTACTTTGTCGTAGACAAAGGCATTGTGCGCGGTCCATGGGACCTTAGTACCTCCACGGATAGCTTTGTGATCCTGGTTGTTGCAGAAGGCAACGGCTCCATCAGCTGGGGCGAGGGTGAATCCCAGAGCGTAAAAGCTGGCGAATGCTTCCTGCTGCCGGCAACGCTCGGTTCCTACTCGCTCGGCGGCGAGATGACCGTTATCCGTAGCCTCGTTCCTTAAGCTGCTTAGTCGGAATTGTGCCCGCAGCCTCGTTCCTTAAGTTTCCCGGCGGGAATTGTGCCCACAGCCTAAAAAAAGCGTACCCTGAGCCGTTTGGCGGCCCAGGGTACGCTTTTTCAATTCTCAATATCTCACTTCCGAAAGCGGAGAGCGGAGCACCTCACACTGTTCTCAGCGTTGGCCTCAACTCAACCTTAGTCTTAGCCTCAACCCAACGTTGCTGCACCTTCCGACAAGCGCAAGCTGTAGGCGGTTCCGCCGCGCTTGCCATCGACGCCGTACAGCACGACGAGCAGCGTATCCGTCTCCCGACTAATCGTGCCGTCAGCCAAAAACTGCTCCAGATCAAACGGAAGCCGCTCGATGACGGCATGCTTTTGGAGCTCCTTCTCGCCGAGGCCAAGCCCCGCGAACCCGCCGCTTACTGCCTCCGGCTGCTCCCCAAGCCGCTTCATCCAGCCTGCAAGCTCCGGCTTGTCCATGCTGAACTCCCACCATACCTTGCGCGGTTTGTGATTATGTCCGAGGAAATAATCAAGCTTCATCAATCCCTGCACAGTTTCGAGATCGAGCCCTTCTGGAGCTTCTCCCGATGTGAGAAAAGCCCATAGGCGCGAAAACAGATCCTCCAGCTGGTGGCCGATGCGCTCCCAGCCCTGCCGCTCCCAGAAATCGCCGAACTGCTGGAAGAAATCAAATGCCGAGCCGAAAACCCGGTCGATCAGGAACAGCAGCGTATGGTCCATCCGATGTGCGTTCCAGTATTTTTCCAGGACGTCCTCTACCCGCTTGATGCGAATCAAATCGGAGAACGGTATCAGATCATTGCCCAGAATCTCGTAAGGCGCCTGCTCGGCATATACATAGCCGTATTTAGCAGCATCCCTTCTCAATCCGGTCCCTCTCAGCATCTTCAGGAAGCCGAGTTGCAGCTCCTCCGGACGCAGTTCAAACACGTCGTTGAACGTTTTGCGGAAAGTATCGTAATCTTCATGCGGCAGTCCAGCGATCAGATCCAGATGCTGGTCGATTTTGCCGGAATCCTTGACCTTGGTGACAGTGCGGACAAGTTTGTTCCAATTCTGACGACGCTGAACGGCCTCATTGGTGATGTCGTTGGTGGACTGGACCCCGATCTCGAAGCGGAAAACGCCCGGCGGAGCATGCTCTGCCAAATAATCCAGAACCTCCGGACGCATAATATCGGCCGTAATTTCGAATTGGAATACGCAGCCGCCATGGTTGTCGATCAGAAATCTGAACATCTCCAACGCGTAGTCGCGCTTAATATTAAAGGTGCGGTCAACAAACTTGATCGTTTTCGCTCCTGCTTCGATCAGATAGAGTAAATCAGCCTTGGTGCGCTCGATATCGAAATAACGGACGCCAACCTCGATACTGGATAGGCAAAAAGAGCAGCTAAACGGGCAGCCACGGCTTGTCTCGAAGTAAACAACCCTTTTGCTCAGCGACTCACGATCCTCGTCGAATCGGTGTGGACTCGGCAGCTCGGCCAGGTTCAGCTTTGGACGCGGCGGGTTGACGATGACCTCAGTTACCCCATCCCGCACTTTGCGATAGGCAGCTCCGAAAACGCGATGGAACTTACCCTCGCCCTGTATCTCAGTAAGCAGATGATGCAGCGCTTCTTCACCTTCGCCGTGGATGATAAAGTCGACCTCCGGCAGCTTTTCCAGCCATTCGCCCGTATCGTAGCTCACTTCGGGACCGCCCAGTACAATACGAATCTCCGGCGCGATTTTGCGCAAAATGCGGATGACCTTGGTCGTCTCTTCAATGTTCCAGATATAGACGGAAAATCCGATTACCTGCGCGCCCTTGACGTACAGATCGGATACAATATTCATGACGGGATCTTTGATCGTATACTCGGCGATCTCGATCGGAAAATCCTTCTCACTGTAAGCCTTGAGGCATCTCAGGGCGAGCGAGGTATGGATGTATTTAGCATTAAGCGTCGCTAAAACGACTTTCATTGGCATGTCCCTCTTTGCTAGAAATTCAATTTGTTGATGTCCGCTTCTCCCTCGGAGTACGGTCAAGTAAGCTCAATAATACTCCAATCCTACCGGAAAAGAAATAGCCGCCGGAGGCTGACTCCGACGGCTACGCCGTATAAACAATAGATAATGGCTGTACGATTATGGGTTAACTCGGATCAACATCTCATCCTTGAACTGGACATCCAGGATAGCGAAACGCACCTGCCACTTGCCATCAGCCAAAGCGACCACCGTGCCAGCATCATAACCGCGCGGCTCGAAGCTTACCTTTTTGTCATAGAAAAGCTGTAATTGGATCTTGTCATTAGGAAGCATCCGTTTAAGCTCAAGCGCAGTATTGGCCGCCCAAACCCGCAGATCCTTCTGCATCTTAGAGCCATAATAGTCGTAAAAATCGGTATTTGCGTTCGCCGCAAGCTGGAGCCATCCCGACGCGTCCCGGCTCACATTCCAACCGCTCAGCTCAAGCTCTCCATCGCTGCCTGGCACACCGCCAAACTCCTTCTGAAGCAGCTTCGTAATTTCCTCGGGGGAAACGCCTTCCAGTGTATCCGGCAAGCTAGACTTCAGGAACGTTACTTTAGCAGGATCAAAATCAGCCGTACGGATCAATTCAACTGCATCCTCGGAGGCGATAGCAAAGTTGATATTGGCCGCCGTATCCTCGTAACCCGATGTCGTCAGGCCGATTAGCTCACCATACTGGTTGAACAACCCTCCACCTGAGCTGCCATGGTCGATCGGCGCGCTTACCTGATAATAAATGCTGCCGTTGTCGTAACCAAAATTACTGATAACACCCTCGGATACCGTATTTTGCACGCCGAGTGGGCTGCCGATTGCCACGACCGGGTCACCCTTCTGCATATCATCCAAGCTGCCGAATTCGACGAGATCGAGTTCCAGATCCTGCTTGGTCAAGAGCAAGGCCAGGTCATTTTTCTCATCAAAAGCAGCCACGCCAACGATATCCAGCGTCCGTCCATCGTTAGTAAGGACACTGCCGGACTTGGCTTCCTTCATCACATGCAGGTTCGTCAGTACATAACGGTCGCCGACAACCACTCCGCTGCCTTGTCCATAATCAGTGCGGATCATAACGACGCTGTCGTCATTTCGCGCCACGATTGCTGCCGTTGACAAGCGGCGCTCCAAGCGCTCCCGCTCTTCCTTTTCCATCGCTTCCAGTTGCTGTGCCTCGGCCGATTGAATCCTGACCGTACGAGCTGCGGAATCCCATTTGACAAGCGCCCCGAGCGTTTCCGCGACGAAGCGAATTGGTACGTATGTAACACCATTGCGCAAGGTAGCCGGAGCATCAAGTTTGACGCTCTTGCCGTTCACTGCCGCTTGCGAAGCTCCAACTTGAAGCGTCATCGTCATATATCCGCCGCTAGTTGCAATGATCGTCCGTGTAGTCGGCTCCCAGGTGATCGAAGCCCCCAGCGCTTTGAAAATATCCTTCATAGGAACCAAAATCTTGCCTTTGCTCTGCAAGGGCTGTGACTTGAGGGCCAGCTTCTTACCGTCCATAATAACGGTGATTGCTCCGTTCTTAACCGTCGTCGCAGCCGCAGTCGAGTTTGACTTAGCGTATGGCTTCGCAGGGGCTGCCGCTGCGGAAGCAACAGGTGCAACGACCAGCGCTCCGGCCAGTAATGGAATTGCTAGCATAGTGCCCATTCTACGAATAAAAGATTCATTCGGTTGAATAATAGTCAATGGATAATTCCCTCTTTTCAAATCTAGCAAAATTCTAAACTTCCAGTATCTTACCATCTGCCGTCTTATGTTGTCCACCAAACCCATCCCGGTTTGGAAACCGCTGCTAGCCCGTGCTATAGTTGTTACACCCCATAAGAATAGGAGAATCATTCCATGACTCAATCTTCATCTTCTCTCTCTCCGTTCGTCGAACTGCTCGGCATGGAACGGCATATCGAAGGCGGCTGGTTCAAGGAAATGTGGAAGGCTTCCTACGAGATTCCGCATGAAGTGCTCGGAGCTCCTTATTCCGGAGCGCGTGCAGCTGCCAGCTCTGTCTACTTCCTGTTGCATCCCGGCGAAGAATCCGCTTGGCACAAAGTGCTTTCGGACGAGCTGTGGTTGTTCCATTCCGGCGGCCCGCTTGAGCTAACTATCGGTGGACTTGGCGAAAAGCCAGAGGTGCAACAGAAACTCGTGCTTGGTCTCGATATCGCAAACGGTCAGGCCCCTCAGGCGCTCATTCCTGCCGGAGCTTGGCAGACTGCCCGTCCGCTGGGTGACGAGCCGGTATTTGTCACCTGCATCGTCGCACCTGCTTTCCACTATGATGACTTTTCTTTGGTTGTGGAATCGGACAGCTAGGCATTATATGTATTATAAGGAGCCTTCTCGAAGGTCATCGTAAGATGACTTCCGGGACGGCTCCTTAATTATTTGAGCCGGTCAGCAAATAGCTTGATGGCTCTGAATCGTTTTCGAATCATATGCGCTCTGAGTCACGTTAGTAGGCTTGGACGAGCTGAGGCGCTCTGAATTTTGCTAGTTTTGTTTTCTAGGTATTTATACAGGCGATCAGTAGGTTTTATGCTTACCCTTTTTTAAGTATTGCGAGATCCCAATAATAATCCATTCGATAAGATGATAAAAAACGGATATAGATATAGCAGCCATAAAACTATCAACAAATATCCCTTCAAATAATTCAGCAACCACAAAGATTATAACACTATCAGCAATAATAGTTATCGCTGTATTCATATAAACTGAAATCTGTCTATTGAAGAGATACCTAATAAAAGTAATCAATAGAGGATTAATTAGAGATTCGAATACTAGAAATCCTATTATTATAAAAACAGAAAATGTGAGTAAATCATCGTATTGCATAAAATCCATTAAGTTGCTTATTTCTGTGAATGAATAAAAGAATAAACTGTACAAAAATGCAAAACCAATAATCGGCAATAGAATTAGTATGGATAACATGGGTACGAGCCATAATTTTACCTTCCAAGGCGCTGGTTCATCATTATCTCTTCTATCCAAGTATTTTATTATTTCGTTTAAGATACAACAAACTAATAGGAATAAGAGTAGAAAAAATAAATGATTAGGAATCGTTCACTTCACTCCTTGCCACAATAAGATTCACATTTTATTACACAATGATTTATAAACAAAATATGCTTTACTTCTACAAACGGACCATTTCCCGGGGATACGAAGTCAGCACCTGCGCCTCGCCGTTTTCTCCAATATACACATCATCCTCGATCCGAACGCCGCCAAGCTCAGGGATATACACGCCCGGCTCAATTGTGAACAGCAACCCTTGCTGCATCTGTTGCTCATTCTCTCCATGCAGGGAAGGCTGCTCATGAATCTCTAGGCCCATGCCATGACCCGTCCGATGGTTAAAATACAAACCAAAACCATACTCTTCGATAACCGAGCGAGCAGCAAAATCGACTTCCTTCAAAGGCCTGCCAGCTTTGACAGCGGCGACGCCAGCCCGGTTCGCTTTTAGCACGGACTCATAGATACGATGCTGTGAAGGAGTACCTTCGCCGATGAGGAAAGTTCGGGTAATATCGGAGCAATATCCGTCCTTGAATACGCCCATGTCGATCATCAGAAAGTCGTTCTCCTGCAGCTTGTAGCTGCTGGAACGGCCATGCGGCAACGCGGTGCGGACGCCGCCAAGCACGATGGTCTCAAATGCCGGTTTGTCTCCGCCGAGTACGCGCATCCGGTATTCAATTTCTGCGTTCAGCTCAAGCTCCGTTACGCCGGGGCGCGCCTTGGCAACCACAGCCTCCATGACCTGCTCAGCCAGGCTGACCGCAACCTTGACTCGTTCAATCTCATCCGAAGTTTTCACAAGCCTCAGACTCATTACGAGCGGGCCTGCATCACGGAACTTCGCAGCCGGATAAACCGCCGCAAACTGTATGTAATTAGCGTAGCTAAGATGGGAACTCTCGACGCCGATTTGTGTTGAATCGCGGTCCCCGCAGGCACTCTCAAAAATCGCGTAGGGCTGGTCCGTATCGCGAATTGGCAGTAGCTTTTCGACATATGCGGCGCCACGAGCACTCTCCTCATCCAGTGCTGGCAGGAACAAAATATAACCGTCCCGACCTGGTTCAGCAACTAATGCCATGAAGCGCTCATGGGGCTCGCAGTAAAAGCCTGTTAAATAAAATATGGTGGCTGGTGAAGTGAAAATAGCTTTATTCAAACCAGATGCCTTTACCGTTTGCATGATGCTAAGCCATCTTTGTTTATATGGGGAATTATTCATATGAAGCTCCTCCTGACAGCCATGAAGGCCGCGAATGATGTCCATTAATTGTAACATAACAATATCTATTTACGAGTAGAACTCTAAGCCGCAGGGTAAGGTACAAAAAGAGGTGAATTACTTATGAATGAATCAATCAAAAATGGGATTCTGTTTCTGGGCGGGTTTTTCAACGTCGGAATCATTGCCACCATTCTCCTTGTCGTCCTGCTCGTCCTGTGGGGCAGACGCCGTGGAGACCGTAAAAAAGAAAGCTATTTAAGCGATGACCATACTCGGAAGCTTGACCCCTCCCCCTTGAAGGATGAAAGCGAGGATGGGAAAGCCCGTTGATTTATTCCATTGCAATGCCATAAAAATGTCGGCCAAGCTTCCATGGCTATCGAGCACGTTGGCTCAGCTATTTAAACTGCCTTTTACTAAGCCGTCTCAGCACTACCCCTGCCGGACTTATGTCCGGCTTTTCTCTTTGCTTGTAACAAGCTGACCAGCCCATATTGACCGAACAGCTTCCTCAGGAGTAAGTTAGGGAGAGGAGCAAGCAAGAAAGCAAGGAACAGAAAGCGAGGAAGGTTATGTCAATCAAACTATATACTCCGGAGCAAATATCCGAGATGAGGCGTGCAGGAGAAATTGTGGCGGAATGCCACCGTAGAATAGCCGCCATGATTCGCCCCGGCGTGACTACCATGGATATCGAGCGCTTAGTCGCTGAATATATCCGCAGCCAGGACGCCATCCCTTATACGATCGGGTACAAGGGTTACAAATACGCTACATGCGCATCGGTCAACGATGTTATTGCCCACGGCTTTCCGAATGACACGCCTCTGGCTGATGGCGATATCGCTACCATCGACATTGTCGCAAAGGCAGACGGCTGGGTGTCGGACTCGGCATGGACGTATGCCGTCGGCGAGATCCCGGACAGCTCCCGCAAGCTGATGCAGGTGACCAAGGAATGCCTGGACATCGGCATCGCTGCAGCAGTGCCGGGCAATCGCATCGGCGATGTCATGCACGCGCTGCAAAAACATGCGGAAAGCAATGGTTTCTCCGTTGTTCGTGACCTGCTCGGCCATGGCGTTGGCGCGGAAGTGCATGAGGAGCCGAGCTACTCTCACGTAGGCAAGCCCGGCAAGGGCTTCCGACTGAAGGAAGGTATGGTGTTAACAATCGAGCCGATGATCAACGAGGGAACTTTCGAGATGTTCATCGACTCTGACGGTTGGACCTGCCGCACGTTTGACGGTAAGCGGTCCGCACAGTACGAGCATACGCTTGTTGTCCGCGAAGGCGGCGCGCTCATTCTGACACAGCAATAGGCAAGAATCTGCATGACAGGCTGACTATTCAGTGCCAAGGCACTTCGAAAAGTCAGCTTTTTTATTGAACACAAGGAATATTATGCTAACTTTGAGCATAGTGGTCACAATCCCATGTTTGAAGAAACTACTATGTCATAACCAAAAAAACCGTAACAAGCGGAACTTCCCGCTGTTACGGTCTTTTTATGTTAAACCGGCTGGAAACAATTGTTCCAGCCGGCCTGCCTCATCCTTCGGCAAGACTCACCCGCGAGCTTACTTGCCAGCCCCCCCAAGTTTGGCGAGAGCCGCCTTCAACTGCGGATCATCCTTCCGCAGCTGTTCACGCAGCTGCTCCATCAGCGCATAGGAAGTGCGATCGCTCACGATGCCATTAGCCTCGAGTCCGCTGCGCTTTTGGAAATTGCGCACTGCCTCCGCAGTCTGCTCGGCGAACACGCCAGGCACTGGCGCGGCTCCGTAGCCGAGCGCCTCCAGCATTGTTTGAAGCGTTTTGACAAAGTCGCCATAATCGCCTTGCTTCATCTCTTCACCAGTAGGCAACATCGGCAGCGAAGCATAGGCTGGTAGCTCGACCTTTTGATCCGGCTCAACGCCCTTTTTGTGAATCGACTTGCCAGCAGGAGTTTTCCACTCGGCCTCGGTCAGCTTCAGCACGGATCTGTCCTTGAACTGCCCAAAGCTCTGCACGATGCCCTTGCCGAACGTCGTAGTGCCGATAATGGTCGCACCGCCGGACTCCTTGAGCGCGGCCGCGAGAACTTCGCCTGCACTAGCCGTCTGACTATTTACAAGCACAGCTATCGGCAGATCAAATTTCTTTTCCTGCTTGGAGCTGTACTTCTGTACCTTTTTATCATCCTTATAATCAACCTCAAGGATAAGTTTCCCCTTTGGAATGAGACGGCTCGCAATTTCAATCGTCGGGTTGAGCAAACCTCCTGGATTGGAACGTAAATCCACGACGAGCTTTTTCATCCCTTTATCCTGGAGCGCCTTCAACGACTTATCGAATTCCTTAGCCGTCGACTCGGCGAATCTGGAAATCGTAATCTGTCCGATCCCGTCCTTCAGCATCGCATGCGTTACCGTTGTGACCGGAATCGGAGCTCTCGTCAGCTCGACCGTCATCTCCGGGTTTCCGGCGCGAGCCAAGGTGACCTTGACCTTCGTTCCTTTTTCCCCGCGCAAAATGGCCACAAGCTTCTCCATGCTAAAGCCTTTAATTGCGGTGCCATCCACCTTGATTAGCTCGTCGCCAGCCAACACACCGCCCTTATCCGCCGGTGTTTCTTTAATGACTGTGTCGATAAGGAAGCGTCCTTCTTCCTCCCTTACCTGCACACCGATGCCGACAAACTCAGGCTGATAACTCTGTACGAAATCCTGGCCTTCGCTTCCCGGCAAATAGACCGAATAAGGATCTTCCAATGAGGCCAGCATGCCTTTCGTCGCGCCATTCATGAGTGCATCCGGCTTCGTATCAAACAGATACTCGGACTTAATCTCTTTATAGGCGGCGTTGAAGTTGCTGAATACCTTCTCCTTCATGACCGGATATTGAAAGAGCATAGAAAGCCTTCCTGCCGTGAATCCGACAATCAGCGCCGCTGCTGCTCCAACTACACACCATGTAATTAACCGCTGCCTTGCAGCTGTACCGCGCTCTCTCATGACTGTTCTCTCCGCTTCCGCCCGTAGGCCATACTCTTACCTACTTTATCCTATTTGCAAGGAGCATTCAATTTAAGGCAGGCTTGTTCCCCCTATGCCTCGTCCGGTACAATGAATCTGACCACTAGATCAACAGAGAGAAGATTGGAGAGAAACATGTACAAGCTGATTGCAATTGACGTAGATGATACATTGCTAAACGATAATCTAGAAGTAACTCCTGCAACCCGCACCGCACTGAAAGCCGCGCTGGACCGCGGAGTGACGGTAACGCTGGCGACAGGCCGCATGTTCGCTTCCGCTCGGCAAGTTGCCGAAGGGCTACAGCTCAACGTTCCGATTATTACGTATCAGGGCTCCCTGGTCAAAACGCTGCTGGACGGTAAAGTGCTGTACGAGCGCGCCGTTCCGGGCGATGCCGCTGCCGAGCTTAATCAATACTGCTTAGATAAAGGCCTGCATTTGCAGCTATATGTCGACGACAAGCTTTATGTCCGCGAGGAGAACGATAAGGTACGTGACTACGCGCGCCAATCCAATATTCCTTATAACGTGGAACCGGATTTCGATTCGCTGCTGAAACAGCCGCTGCTCAAAATGCTCATCATCGACGATCCCACTCGTCTTGATGCCGTAATCGACGAGCTTCAGCCGCTGATCGGCGACCGGGTGCATATGACCAAATCCAAAGCCCACTACCTTGAGTTCATGCATAAGGAAGGCACGAAGGGTCACGCGCTGCGCTTCATTGCCGAGCATATCGGCTGCACGATGGAAGAGACGATCGCTATGGGCGACGGCTGGAACGACCGCGAAATGCTGATGGCGGCAGGTCTCGGCGTAGCGATGGGCAACGCTCAACCATCACTCAAGGAAATCGCTGATTATATTACGTTGTCCAACAATGAGGATGGAATCGCGCATGTCGTGGAGAAGTTTATCATAAATAAATAAATCATTATCGACGCCAAAAAGCGCGAGCTTCAGGATTATTCCCCCTGTTGCTCGCGCTTTTTGTCATTCAATTACCCGGCGCCAACAAACGAATCAAAGTTAATTCCGGCTTGGTGAACAAACGCAGAGGCATACGGGTCGTTCCGATGCCCCGGTTGACATATAGCGTCATCGGGCGGTACTTTCCCGGAAGCTCATACTGGCCTGCCACATATTTTTCAGCCAATGAGGTTGTAACTAGCGGGTCCAGGAACGGAATACGGACCTGTCCGCCGTGGCTATGTCCCGAAAGCTGAAGATCAATCGGATATTCGCTGAATCGATCCGCGGGATCGGGCTCATGCGCCAATAGAAGATTGAAGTCATCCTTACGGAGCTGCTCCAGCGCAGTCTCCGGTTTTGGCTTGCCTAGCAGAAAGTCGTCCAGTCCGGCCAATACGAACCTATCCCCATCAGCAGTGACAATTGGATAAACCTCGTTCACAAGTACTTTAAAACCTGCTTCCTCCATATATCGCTCGTATCTCCCGCTTCCTCCCCCGCCCCGGTCATGGTTCCCATACACGGCGAACTTGCCGAGCGGAGCTTGAATGGCGACCAGCGCCTGTTGAGCCTGCTTACGATTATTCAATCCGTATTGGGTGTAATGATCAATTAAATCGCCGGTAAACACAACGAGATCGGGCTTCAGGGAATTGATGCGTTCAGCCAGCCTACCAAGCTGTTTGGCCGTATAAGATTCGCCTAATTGCGTATCTGAAAACTGAACGATCCGAATTCCATCCAGAGAATCGCCCAGCTGATCGCTGGTAACTTCAATTTCCGTTACGGATAAGGATTTAGGCTCGATTTTCCAAGCGTAAAAACCAGTGCCAACCAGGAGGAGCAAAGTCAGAGTAAAGACAAAAGCGATTTTCCGGCCCATTATTTGGTTAAATCATCCGTTATGGCGTTCCAGATCGGGTTATCCGCATCCTTCGGATTGCGCTCCGGCAGCTCGCCCTTCTCAATTGCTTCCCAATACTTCCAGTTCGGACTTTTTGTTCCCATCTCATAATCCATGCCGTCCCAAGTATCTTCGCGGTAAGCATAGAACGACCAGTGCCAGCCCTTCTCGTTGAAAATGGAAATCAGATCGTTCATGTACTGGTCGGCTCCTTTCACCATCCGATTGATCCCGAATTCCGAGGCGATTATCTGGCTTGCCGGAATGTTGTTCTCTTTCGCCCATTGCTCGACCGGCTCCAGGAACTTCTCCAGCGCCTCGCGGTCGAAGTTCATTTCCTTCTCTGATCCGCCTACCTTAACCGTGCCAGGATAGGAATAGGTGAACCCCTTGTTCTTATTCTGGCTCGTCATTTCGTAAGGCTCGTACATATGGAAGGCGTACAGCATATTAGGATCATCGATCGGCTTTAAATATTTAAATGCCCAAGGAGTGGCGTAGAGCCCGGAATCCAGCATTATCGGCGTTTCCTGGTCCACAGTGCGCACGGCTTTGACAATTTCGCTGTAAAGCAAATTCAGATCGGCCGCTGTGTTCTGTTGCTTGACGTACCAAGCCTCATAATCCTCCACCCAAAAATCATCAAAGCCGGTCGCCGTTTCGGGATGCGGCTCGTTGATGAGATTGTAACCGACAATGGCAGGATGATCCTTCAGCCGTTCGGCAAGATCCTTCCAAAACTGCGCCGCCTGTTTGTGGTACTCCAGGCTTTTCCACATCCGGTCGTCGTTTTTCCGTCCGTTGAACTGTCTCCATTGATTGCCGGGCAGGCTGAGCACCGTCAGCACCACCTTCGTACCGCTCGCTTCCGCCGCATCCAGATCCGCTTTCAGCCGCTGGAAATCCTCCTCGACAAGTCCTTCATACTTATCCGAGCTACCGATCAAAAAATCGACATCCGGCGTTTTGTCCGGCTTGTCTTCGAATAAAAACTGCCTCTCCTTGCTCCATTTGTCCGGCGCGACCCGGATGAATTCGAGTCCCTGCTCTTTGGCTGCGGCATAGTTGCCAGGCAGCGATGTTGAGTTCATAAAGTTGGCGCCTTTGCGCTGCTCGTTCCAAAAAGCCATTTTCTCCGAAGTCTTCACCTTGCCGTCGGTTTGTTCCGTAGGAGGAGCGGTCGTTTCCGCAGGATTTGCTGCGCTGCCAGAATTGATTCCGGCTCCGTTGTTTGTGCCGCAGCCCGCTGCGACAGCCAGGAGGGACAACGCCAGTACACTGTTTTTGGCTATGGCCCATCCGGTTTTTTTAGTCGTAAATAACATAATTGAATCACCTCGGATATGATCTTACCCCTCTATTGTTACGCCAGTTTGACAAAAAGGGCATGACGGCAAAAATAGCCGCCATGCCTCTTCTCATCCCCTATCGTACGGCAGGGAAAAATCAAACCGGATCTCCCCATCCTCCACCTGTACTCCATGCGGGGCTCCGTGTTTTTCCAGAATCGTTTTGACGATGGAAAGCCCCAGTCCCGTGCCGCTCAGGGCTCTGTTGCGGGAGCTTTCCAACACGTAATAAGGCTGCCAGAGCAAGTCAGGATCTTGATTGTTCCAGCTTCCGAGGGCATTGCGAATAGTAAAATGAAGGTGCTCGCCTTCATCGATTAGCCCGATGCGCACATCAGGCCCTGCCGAGTATTTAAGCGTGTTGCTAATAAAGTTGTCGAGCACAACAGCGATTTTGTCCCGGTCCCCCATCACCGTTGGATGAGAAGTGGGCTGGGCCTCTACGTTAAAGCGAATACCAACCTGCTCAGCGGCGGCTCGATAAGGTTCCAACGCTTCATCCAGCAGCTCCCGGAACGAAAACGCCATGATCCGGTACGGCTCATGCTGCAGCTTTGCCAGCAGAAGCAGCCGGTCGACGAGCCCGGACATCTCATCCGCTTTCCGGTCGATTACGTCCAGATAAGTGCCGTCGTCAAGCCCGTCCCGAATACCGGAGGCGTAGGCTTTGATGAGCGCAATTGGAGTTTTGAACTCATGCGAAATGTCCGAAATAAATCCCTGCAGCCGGATATTCCGCTCCTCTAGCGCGCCGTGGGCCTCCTTCAGCTTATCGCTCATCCCGTTGATGCTGTCCGCCAACAGCTCAATTTCATCCCCTGTACGAACGTCGGTTTTCTGAAAATCAAGCCTGGCAATGCTTTCGGCACTGCGAGACAGCTTCTCCAGCGGGCGAACGATTCCTCTGGCTATAAGCCATGCCAAACCAAGAGCGCATAACATTCCTCCAGCGGCAATCCAGGCGTTGAAGCTGTTGACGGCATGCAGAGATTGGCTTGAATGCGCTACGGGTGAGCCAATGACGACGATCCGATCATCCGCCCGCAGAAAAGTAACGAGAAAGCTTGTGTTCAGCTTAGTCTGGCTATAAAGCCTATACACCGGCTTGTTTTGCAGCAGTTGGTCCAGCCCTTCTTCCGCCAGCCAAAACCTGGATAACGATACGCCATCCGCATTAAGCAACCGCAGCAGCCGATCGTTCAGCTCGTCCAGATTCGTCTGAAGCTCCGCACTGACAATGGTCGCGCCATATTGCCGCTCCAGCTCCTGCTCCCGCCGCTTCAACTCGGTTGGGCCGCTATAAGCAACGATGTCCGCCAGCTCCGCCAGGGCTGTTTTTTTCTCATACAGCAAATACTTTGGCAGAAAATACGTATTAATTAATGCAGAAACGATAAATACAACGGCCAGCATGGCCGCCATTCGCCAAAACAGCTTTCGCCCCAGCTTACTCATCCGGCAAACCTAAGCTGTAGCCGCTGCCCCGATGGGTTTTGATAAGGCTCTCCCCCACCTTTTCGCGAAGCCTGCGGATATGGGTGTCAACCGTCCTTTCCTCACCCAAATAATCGTATCCCCACACCTGGTCGAGCAGCGCCTTGCGGCTGAGAATTTGTCCCTTATGCTCAATCAGACATTTCAGGATTTGGAACTCCTTTGTTGTTGCCTCCAAGTCCATGCCATCCCTGTAGATTTTGCCGCCTCTCAAGTCGACCCGCAAGCTTCCCAGCGTTACGGCGTCCTCCAGATGCAACAGCTTTTTGGCTCGTAAAATAAGAATCCGCGGCTCAAACGGCTTGCGCACGTAATCATCTGCCCCGCTCTCGAGCGCTTTGAGCTCGTCGTCCTGGGCGCTTTTGGCTGTCAAAAGAATGACCTTGGCATACTGCTGCCGCTTCAGCTCCCGGCATACCTCGATTCCGCTTCGCTGCGGCATCATCCAATCGAGCACGGCCAGGTCGATTTTATGCTCCTCGCTCAGCTCCAGCGCCTCTTGCCCGTTTCGGGCAGGTAGAACGTGAAAGCCTTCCTTGCGAAAATAAGCGGACACGATGCCCAGCATGTCGGGGTCGTCGTCCGCAATGAGAACGTTCATATTTGCTTCCTCCACTATCTTTTTGCATTGTAGTTAGAATGTGCATTCTTTTAGGACGATAATCGAGGGAAATGAGTTTTATGATCGGTGGAAAAGTATCCGCTGCGCCAAAAGCCGGCCTCCGATCACTGTTGACCTCGGATTTCTTTTGATTTCTACCGCAATAGCGGTAGAAATCCGACGTCAAAGGCGAACGCTGTCGCTTCTCCGGACTCGGCCTTTGGCTCCTCTCTTATTTCAGCCGTATTATAAAACTTAAATGTATCATCGGAAGGAACATCTCATGCAATATTGGAAGTTAAACATTGAAGAACGTCTTAGGTTTAAAAATTGAGCCATGATTGACCTATATTGCAAGACAGGCTTCAACAAGAAAACTGCTTTGCGTCAATATTTAAGGCCATCCTTTGCGGGATGGCCTTACTTTATTAAGCGTATGAATGCCTCTCCAATTCCCATAAACCGAATCGTTTTTGAAGGGTTCTATTCTCTAGCCAAACTCCAGTATGAATGCGGAAATTGGGAACAGCTTAACCCTGCACTTGAAGAACAGGCCAAGTAATCAAAATCGATGCATCTTGATGAGCCTGCAAGGAAAGCAAACGGGTATTAGCTTTGTCAGGAACAATGGAGACCGATGTTCCGGAGGCCTGAATCTCACCAATTCCGAATAAGCTGGATATGCGGATTTGCTGATCAATATCCGAACGTAACACGGCATGAATGGTCCGGTTGGATATATCCCATCTCAACGTAGCAATTGTTGTTCGATTTCTTGCTCGAAGCCCTTTGATTTCTCCTTTGGCAAATGCAGCCGGAAGCGCAGGCAAAAACACGATGGAATTAGCGTCGGAATAAGCCAACGCTTCCATAAGCACGGCTGGAATCGTAATGGGCCCATCCGTACAGTAGACAGACGAGAAGTGATCATTATGCGACATCATTAAACCGCTGAAAATATAACTTTCCGTGAACAACGGCAGTAGCGATTCATAAACGCCTTCTCCCCGATGAACCCGCGCCTCGACAAGGCCTTTATGCACGAGTCCATGTACGGCGCTTTCATCTCCATTTTGAATTCGGTTGTCCAACGCTTGAATAATGCCCCGTTTGAGCTTTGGATTTTCCGTGCTATTCGATTCCAACGACGGCCATGCGGGATACAAATGACTAATGTGACGGTGGAAGTTGTTGTCCTCAATCCCTTCCATCGCCCATTCCTGGATGGATTCGTCCGGGTTGTACCGATAGTGGGGCAATCGATCCAATAAACGCTGCCACTTTGACACATCGCAGGCCGGGTCAACCGTTTTAGAAACTTCGATCAACATCAGCAGCGCATCCCTCGCAGACGCGATATCCATCGTTGAATTGGGCTGAAGAGTTGAGCTTCTGTTTGCAGGACGATTTTCAGGCGAATAGGTCGGAACAATGATGTATTTTCCTTGCTCGTCTACGTAATCTTCGGTCAAAAACCCTTCATAGAAGTTGCCAAGTTTAGTCAGCGTGCGATAAAGAATATCCAAAATCGGTTCCTTCTCGCCTTTGCCGTTTGGAACGGCCTGATTGCCAAAGGTTAAGTAGTACTCATAAAAAGGAAGCAGGAGCCAGCTCGCGCCGGAGATCCAATATTGACCCGGAAAACCATCTGTTATGGAAAAATGCGTTAATGGATCGCCGTCGCCATCCGTTCTTGGCGGCGCCAGAATTGCATTGCGAATGCCCAAAATACGCTCCGCATTTAATTCCCAGTCATCCATATGGCGCATAATCAAATTGATAAAACTCTCCATCGCCTCCGGCGTATTGCCAATGTTACCTCCAGCGATTTGCAGGTTCACGTTAGCGTCCGTCGTAAAGTCTCCGCTCCACTCCGGCATGAATTCCCCGGTCCACAGCCCCATCAGTCGAGGAGGATTGTAACCGCTCGATGAGATGTAGGCGTAACGTCCGGAATCGAACATTTTTTCAACCAAAGTCTGGTTCAGCTCTTTGTTGTTCTCATTTTGCAGAGCTATAAGCTGCTCGCTTGTGAGGCTGCGTTCATTCGGACCGCTTTCCAAATGTAGAGAGACGCGGTTCATCATCTCCCCATGTATGGCGGCGTGAGAGGAGAGCATTGCCGTATAGTCAAAAGAACCGTTGGTTGTGTATTTGCTAACAACTGCATTAAGCTCCTCAAGCAGCTGGTTCACGATAGCGGGGTCCGTTAATTCAAAATTGTCTTCCAGACGATCCAAAACCGTCAACATAACAAGCTGTGTCGCCCCCGTTATGGTAACGATTCCATCTTTGACTTGTTTACTCCCGTCAGTCAAGATTTTAGTCACGCCTGCATAACCGCCGTTTTTGAGCGGCGAATGTGGATAGGGCGCGTATTTTCCTTTAAGCGCCAAATAATCTCCATCCAAGGCAACTTCTTTTTTAGCCGTTATTTTTGATTTCGCAAAATTGGGCATAGATTCCACATCAATCCCAATGGAAGCATCAAAAGCAGCGGCGCCGGTTGGCTTCTCCATAAAGGTTACGATGACATTATCGGTTCTGGAGACGAATGTTTTTCGAATCCACGCTCCTTGATCATCCTGCCATTCCACGCCAATTTCGCCTGTCTCAAAATTTGTCCATCGGTCATACTGCGTAATGGAGCCGCTTGAAGTTAGATCTAAGCTTGCCTTATAACCGGGATGAAAGGAATAAGTATGAACGATATCCCAATTCGCTTCTTGATCACCCGTATGTTGTCGTAACCATGCCGAAGCTGCAGCGGAGGATTTTAATGCGGCTAAGTTGCCATCTCCGGATAAGGTTAAATCGCGGACCTCTTTAAGGACGCCGCTAACATCAGGTGCCTGCCGCACGCCATCATTCGGAACGTTAAATTTCGTGTTTTGATAAATAAAGGTGTCCTTTAATGCATCTCCATAAACAATAACCCCCAGTAGACCATTACCGCTAACCATGCCTTCCTTCCATTGAGTCGCAGGAGAATTTGAATGTATACCACGTGTTTCCAATGGAACACCTCCCTTTGTAATTTGTCTCATCTATACCATAACAGCAATTTTAGGATAATTAAGAGTCATATTCTTGCATTATTATACTTTATTTTGATATAAGCCAATCCGGAGAGCGACGGCTGATTGGACTATTATGAATCGGTTCCAGAGGCAATTGGAATCAGCTCTTATCGGAATATGCGAAGGATTCCCGAGCTTTACTTAGGCTGAGCAGGATAAAGCCGTTTTTGGCTGCGCTGCTCGATAAGCAAAAGAATCATCCCCTGCTGGATCCTTCTCGTATACGGCGTTGCAAGAGTAGGATGAGCGAGATTGTACATCTCAAGCGGGTCTTCTGTTAAATTGTAAAGCTCATATTCATCAGGCACCGGCTGAGTTTTCGTTAACGTTTCCCATTGCCCTAAAGCCGGATCTCCAATAGAGCAAGGGGTCGTCCGAAAAGCTGATGAGTTTAGAAGCATCGTTCCTCCGTTTGACTTACGGCAAGTGTTTTCTGCACCAACGCTGGGGGAAGATCGGCTGCTATTAAAAGTAAAATTGATTTGCACAGACTACATTGATGTTTCAAAAACCTTGAAACATTGGCCTTACTACAAGCGTCATAATAAAGAGCGCAGTGTTTAGGGACGATTCAGATGACGGTAGAGATTTTCCTTCACAGAACGTCACAAATGAATCGATTTTAAACCAATTTTAAATTGAAAATAGAATTGGAGGATTTTACGCAATGAAGAGAATGGTTATTGCATTATCGGTGTTATTCATACTTTGCATTGTTCAGTCATCATTAGTACTTGCAGCAGCACCACCAATAAAACCAATTCAAATTGTTGCAAATGGAGAATTTATTAAAATCGACATTGATCCTTTATCCGAGCAGGGACACTTATTTATTCCCATAAGAGCGCTTGCTTCACTTGGATTATCCTATAGTTTTAATCCTGCCTCTAAAATGGCTACTGTGAAAAATAAAAATGGAGACTACATCAAACTGACAGAAAGCAATAAAACGGCTCTTTATAACGAAAAGAGCATTGAATTATCCCAGCCAGCTCAAAATAAACAGGGTAGGTTTCTCGTACCAATTCGACTTGTGAGTGAAATTCTTGGATATAACGTGCAATATGAAGAAGTTCGTAATTTTGTGTTTATTGATTCAAAAGATTTTAAGTCCGGTACTTCTATTCATAATTCTATTAATAATGAACAAGATCTTTATATTGCCAGGAGAGCCGCTATTTCCTTACCAATAGTTACAAACTTCAAAACATTAGGAAGAGTGGGTGTTACACAGCAGTATTCATTTCCAGTAGGTCGAGCGGATTATTATTACTATGTTGATGGTCCTTATACTACATTTGTTGAAATAAAAAATGGTCAAGCCGTAGCATTAGGTCAACAACAAGTACAAGATCGTTCCCCAATTAAAAAAACTGCAGGTAGCCTTTCGCCAAACGTGCCTTTAGATGAAGATCCTGTAATGTTGCCTTATCGTGATGGTAATGTAGTTTTTTCAAGTATCGGTATTGGAAGGGCTACAGCAGCATATGACGACGATAATAATAAAAGAATTGAACGCACAAATTATATGAATACCTATTGGGATGTTATTCAAAAAATTCCGAAATGAATTTGACCACTTATACAACTTTTAAATACTGGAAATAATATAAAAACAGCCAAGTTCAAAAAGGAATTTCCTCCTTTTGAACTTGGCTGTTTCTTTAAGTAAGATAACTTTGCATTAATTTCAAACTATGCCAATAAACTTGCATGGATAGCCGTTTTTGCCTTAGGTCTTTGGGCTTCGTTAGAGATACAGTCAAATACCCATTACCTTTGGACACAGTAAGATCCTGAGGATTTGTTTGATGAGTATAGCCAGTTGGCCAATAGAGTCTGTTAAAATCCGTAACATTAACTGGAATCCAAGCTCCGTCTTGTACGGTTTGAATGGCGTAATTTTGGCAAGCAATTGGAGTCGTATAAGTCCCCCATGCAGTGAGCGGACTACTTGGAATGCTGCTTATACTACCAAAATCCTGATCAACAAGTCCAACAACTAGACGAGCAGTGGTAATACCATCAGTCGGTGCGAACTTTTTATAGGTTTGTACGGTATTATTATCTACCTTAAATTGCATTGTACCATCTGAGTTGACGGTGAATTCAATTGGTACTTGTCTACCTGGAGCAAGCGTGTATAGACTTTTTATTTTTTCACCATCCCCCGAAGGTGCAGTGAAATAATGCCACCTATTACCACCTTTTGTGTTTTTCAAACCATAATAGGTAGCTTGGCCAGCTTCCTGCGAAAGCCCGCATTCATAATGTGTTCCCATTCGATCCAAGGAGAAGTTTGCATCAATAAATCCATTGCCGTTAGTCGTTTCAAATACTCCGATTGAAGTTTCGGAAGGGATTGTAACTACTGTCCTAATTCCAAAAATCTTGGATTGAGGGGGATAATGAGTAATATTTTTTGCGTATTCTGTCTTTTGGTCTCCCATTTTAATGCCTCCAATTAATAATTTAATTAGGCTTAAAATCGGGGAGTAATAAGGCAAGCCCCGGCTTGATCTTATTACCATTTCCTATTCCATATAGATAAAGTGAAATTGGAAGCTAATAAATAAACCTTTCAATGAAAAGATTTAAATGATATCTAATTACATCTATGATGGCATAGGAGCGAGTAGCCTGTTTACGGTTATCGCAAGCTGGCGAAATTGCTGCGACGCGAGTATCGTCTTGTGATCAACAAGAAGAAGGTTTACCGTCTGTGCAAGAAGATGAACGTATTGCAGCCACAGCGCAAGCAGAAAATCAAACATCCCAAGTGACTGGCAATTCAATCGAGTCATCACCGGTTCCAATCAACTGTGAGAAACGGATATTAAGTAGCAGCGCTTATTCTTCCTGATGAGCATCATCGATGTATTCGACCGAGCGATTGTTGCCTATCACCATGGCCTCTCCTGCGAGGCGAAGGATCTGGTTCAGATCACGTAGGGGACACTCACGAAGCGCCAGCTCTTTGACCAAGCAAATCCGCTCGGACAATGGTCCACCGTCACCGTTCATTAGTCATCGATTCGCAGCGGCCTGTCAGCGATTTAAAACCGTCCATGAGCCAATACCACCAAAGACGCCGAATAAGGACGCCCACATCGAGTCCTTTCATTCCATACTGGAGTCAGAATGGTACCGGTGTCATGATTTTGAGAATTACCAACAGGCGTATGAAATCGTCAGCGACTTAATTCACAACTATAATCACAATCGCCTCCATGGGAGCATTTACGATATGTCGCCCTACGAATACAGGGAAGCGATTAAGCAGGGCAGTGTAAAGCCCAAAATAATCGAGGTGTGATCACTGTGATCACTAGGGTGCAGGAAATCCGAGCTTTGCTACGCAATCAATCGAGTAAGAGTGCGGTGTCCATTATTCGGGGGTTTAACCGGTTTTAATATAACTTCTAAAACAAAAATCGAGCCCCTCAACAAAGAGGAGGCTCGATAATAACTTACATTTAAAGCCAAATTTCGAACCAGACGCATCCCGTGCTTTTTTACAAAGACTCTTTAATAACCCGCTTGTAGTACGCAACGGACAAAACGCCGAAGGTCGAATAAAGCGCCGTGTACAAAGCCATTACGATAAACATTGGCCCCAGCATCTCCGTGCCGAAGAAAAACCAGCCGGATTTGACCGCAAAATAACTGTGCGACAGCCCAACTATGAGCGGAATGCCAAAGTTGAACAACTGCTTGAAGCGGATGCCGCGCAGCAGATTGCTCTGCGTAAAGCCAAGCTTGCGCAAAATCGTATAATTCGGCTTTTCCTCCTCGCTTTCATCCATCTGCTTGAAGTACAAAATGCAGCCGGATGTTATGAGGAACGTCAGCCCAAGGAAACCTACAATAAACATAATGATCCCCATATTAGTCCGCTGGTTCAATTTATACTCATACTGAGAAAAGCTTGAAGCACCCAACTCCATGCCAACAAACAGCCCATGCGCTTCTTTTATGTTCGAACCGTTTTTAATATCCAGCCCATAATAATCAGAAAGCTTTGTATCCGGATTCTGATCCGTAGCTGCTGCTTTCACAAGCTGCTGATATACACTGTCATCAACGATGGCTGTAGGGAATCCTCCGCCATAATTGTAGGATAGAGCAGACTCCTCCTTAGAACCGATCATCCGCTGCTTCATGTTGCCGCCGGGAACGATAAACTGGAAATCCCCCTTGTCTTTAAGCGACAGGAAGTTTTGGACGGCATTCCCGAAATCCATAAATATAGCCTCATCCGGCTCCAGCTGAATGCCGTCCACCATCGTTTCGCTGAGCACTTGAGTTTCAAGAATAGGCTCTCTTTCGCCGCTCCTCAATTCGTCCGACATAAGACGCGAAGCGTCCAGCTCAGCTTTTACTGGCTTGCGGTGAATAACGGTATAGGCGATATGGCGGGAATCAAGCTCAGCCGCAAGCCGATTTTTGGCCCCTTCGTTAGCAAAGGCAAAATCATTCGGCACGGTCGCTTTTGCCTGCGTATCGGTTGAGTAATAGGAAATATAACTAAGCGACAGCAGGCCGATAGCCAGAGCCGATATCGTTGTAATCACGGTGAGCAGCAGCGCGTTCGATTTCATGCGGAACATGATCGAGGACAGCGACAACACCTCGCCTACGGACAGATAACCGTTTCTGCTTCTGCGGATCGCGTTGAAAATAAAGCTGACGGACCCTTTATAGAAAAAATAGGTGCCCGCAATGACAAGCGCCAAAATCGCGATCATGACGGTCATAAGCTCGTTCATGGCCACAAATCTTCCGCCGAACAGCTCACTGGAAAGGTAATAGCCGCCCAAAATAAAGGCAATTCCTAAAAGCCCGAGCCATATTTCTGCTGCAGACAGCTTTTTAATCCGTTCTTGAGCTACGGATACGGCACGGAACAAGGAAAGAATGCTCTGCCGTTTAATGAACGCATAGTTCATGATCATAATCAGGACATAGATCGCAGCAAACACAATCACCGTCTGCAGCAGCGCTTCCGGAGAGAAACGCAGCTTTGCCAGCGCGTCCACGCCGATAATTTTGAACAGAATCATCAAAATCAGTCTGGAGGCGGCAAATCCTGCGGCAATGCCTGCAACCATCGAGGCGAAATACAACATCAGATTTTCAGCCGTCAACAGTCCGAAGATGCGTCCCTTCGTCAAGCCGATCAGCTGCAGCAGGCCGATTTCTTTGCTTCTGCGCTTAATAAAAATCGTATTGGCATACAGCAGGAACACAGCCACAATCGCAACGAGCAGCATGGAGGCGGCCCCAAGAGCGGCAGCTCCTTTGATCGAGCCCTTCGTTTCTTCCATGGCAGGGTCATACTGCAGCGTCACAAAGGAGAAATACAATGCCACGCTGAAAATAAGTGCAAATACATAAAGGTAATAATGCCTAATGTTCTTTCGCAGATTTCGAAAAATAATCGCAGTCAGGCTCACCCTTGAACACCGCCCAGTACGCCTTGAGTTTTCATGATGTCGCTCAAGAACGACTGCCTCGGCTCCTCGCCCTTATGCAGCTGCGAATAGATTTGGCCATCCTTAATGAAAACGACACGGCTGCAGTAGCTGGCGGCGACAGGATCATGGGTAACCATCACGATTGTAGCCGCAAGTCTTTCGTTCAAGCTGCTCAGCTTATGGAGCAAATCCGACGCCGACTTGGAATCGAGCGCGCCGGTCGGCTCATCCGCAAAGATAATGCTTGGCTCGTGCACAAAAGCTCTGGCCGCGGAGGTGCGCTGTTTTTGACCGCCGGAAATTTCGCTTGGATACTTGTCGGCCAGCTCAAAGATGCCAAGCTCTCCGGCGACCTGCTTGAATTTCTCAAGCGCAGATTTTTTGGATATCTTTTTGATTGAAAGCGGCAGCAGCACATTTTCCTTCACCGTCAAGGTGTCGAGCAGATTGTACTCCTGAAAAATAAACCCGAGATGATTTTTGCGAAATTCCGCCAAATCCTTTTCCTTCATGCCCGTAAATTGCTTTCCTTCAATCTTGATGCTTCCCTCGCTCAATGTATCAATGGAGGACAATACGTTCAGCAAAGTTGTTTTGCCTGAGCCGGACGGACCCATAATGCCTACAAATTCGCCCCTGTTCACTTTCAGATCGATGCCTTTCAGCACCTCCTGCCGATTAAACTTGTTGCCGTATATTTTGTGAATTTTATCCGCTTCTAAAATGACCATTCAACTCGCTCCTTTTTCGTGATGAGTTCATGTTACCTTCCCGGGGCAAATTTCTCCTGCGATTGGACGAACAAAACATAAAAGCATGTGACAATGTTGTCACATGCCTGTCATTCGCGCAAAATCATTCGGAACGGGGAAGATAAGCCGGAACGTCGAGCCTTTACCGGGTAAAGAATCGGCCTCAATGCGTATCAGCAACGATTCCGCTGCTTTTTGCGCCAAATAAAGCCCCATGCCAGTCGCCGCACTCTCCCGATGCGCCGCCGTGGAGGTGAACCCCCGATCAAAAATCCGGGGCAAATCCTTCGGGTCGATTCCTCGGCCAAAGTCTTGCACCGCCACAACGACATGCCCGTTTGTCTCGCAACTGCTAACTATTATATCCGAGCCTTCGCTGTATTTGACCGCATTGGTCAGCAGCTGCCGCAGGATAAAACCAAGCCATTTGGCGTCGGTCAGCACCCGTCCCGCTTCAAGCGAAATGTCAAAGCCAATCCCCTTTTGGATGCACCAGGATTTCAACTCTTTGATTTCCGCATGTACAACCGGCTCAAGCTCTGTTTCCTCTACGTACAGATCATTTTTCATAAACGGAATCCGTCTCTGATGCAGCTGCTGATCGAGCAGATGATGAATTCTCAGCCATTCGTACTTCAGCTGGGCTTTAAGCCGTTCGTCCTGCATTCGGTCAATCATAAGCTGCATGGCGGTAAGCGGCGTTTTTACCTCGTGAATCCAGGACAGCAGCTCGTCCTTTTCTTGTTCAAGCAGCAAAAGATGGCGGGACGCTTCCTGTTTGTAACGGTCGGTTTGCTCAGATACCGCTTCCTCCACGATGATCTCGAAGGGACTGTTCGCATCCTTAAACGCCGTCAGATCGGATGCCGGGTTCCATGCTGCGACCCCCTTGTAAAACCTCGTTTCTTTATAATACCGGATCACAAAAAATACCATACATATGAGTAGAGACAACAGCGTAATGTACAGGACGGGCATAAGCGGAATGGAAGAATCGATAACGACGACAAACAAAACCAGCAGCTGCAGGACAAGCAAAAGCAGCAGCCAGCTGCGCCTTTCGACCAGGAATTTGCGGATCATATCGGGGCCTCTTCCACAGCCAAATACCCTTGCCCAACCTTCGTTTCAATAAACGAGCCAAGTCCGATTGCATCGAGCCTTTTGCGAAGGCGGTTCACGTTAACGGTCAACGTATTGTCGCTGACGAACTGCTCATTGTCCCAAAGGCTTGTAATCAGCTGCTCGCGGCTTACAATTTTGTTTTTGTGCTCCATCAGCATTTTCAGGATGAACATTTCGTTTTTCGTCAGCTCGATCGTGCCTCGATCGTTTGAAATCGTATTTTTTACATATTCAATCGCCGCTCCGCGCCATGTTTTCAACTGAGTCGGCTCGGTATTGTAATTGTATACGCGGCGCAGGGTGGCCTGGATTTTGGCGATCAGCACATCGAAGTGAAACGGCTTTTGGACAAAATCATCTGCGCCAAGCTGCATCGACATTACTATATCTGCCGGGTGATCGCGTGAAGACAGAAAAATAATGGGGACGTTTGAATGCGCCCGAATCATCCGACACCAGTGAAATCCGTCAAACTTAGGAAGCTGGATGTCGATGATAACAAGGTCGGGATTAACCTCCGAAAATTCCTGGAGCACCCGATCAAATTGGCGAACGCCGTATGTATCATAAGACCATTGGGATAAACGCTCTTGGATTTCTTTAAATAAAGTGAGGTCATCCTCTATGATCATAATTTTAAACATGATATCGGTCACCCGTTTCGTGGACAGTTGTATGAATATGCCTTGCAGAAATTTATTTTAATTATAAATCGCAGGGATAACAAATCGTTCTACGATCAATCCGTCCTCAACCGTGAAATCGAGCATGGCGTTGAATATAATCCATTTAAATTCCATAATACTGCCCATCCCTTCCAAGTCACATATGCAAAATGGGCGGTCGTGATTATGACCAATACTAATATCATTAACGAGATAATAGGACTGAGATAATAATTTAATTCTCATTTTTTGTTTGCGGACAACAGCCCTTGCATGCGGCTGAATCCGCTGCGCGGTTGCAGCTCGATATTGTTGCAGTAGACACTGCGTCTTGACATGGTTAACCATGGACTCAGCTTCTATGGGCCAATGCAACTTTTTTATACGATTTATCACACAAAACCGATTAGGAACCGCCGCTTTTCAACATTATGTATGATAAAACATACAAATCTCTACTTTCGCCGTCAATGCCAAGCCAATTTGTATGATATATCGTACAAATTCCGGAAAATTGACACAGCTCAAACACACTTTGTGTGATAAAACATACAAATAGTGCGTGTTCAAAAAGCTGCCCTTCAACAACTTATGGAGCAGCTTGTTTGAGCGGCAGCTGCTCTTTCTGCAGTTAAAGTTATGATTCTACGATTCCTCTAGCTCCAACACTGATTCGCTTTTAATGATCGTACCGTTATTTTTCCCTTCGCAAATTTCTTTCATTGAACCAAGTTTGTCAAAGTTGAACACATGTATCGGCAGGTTGTAGTCTCTGGCCAGGATGAAGGCCGACTGATCCATTACTTTTAAGTTATAGTTTAAAACATCGTTATAGTGGAGGGATTTAAATTTCCTTGCATCTTGCACAACCTTCGGGTCCGCATTGAGAACACCGTCAACACCTTGTTTTGCAACGAGCAGAGCTTCACAATTAACCTCAATGGCCCTCTGAACAGATGGGTAATCGGTTGTAACGTAGGGCTGCCCATTTCCGCCTGCAAAAATCACAATGTACCCCTGCTCCAGATGGTGAATGGCCCTTAAGCGGATGTATGGCTCAGCAACCGATGTAATTGGTATTGCGGTCATGACACGGACTTCTTTGTTTGTCTTGGCTTTAAGGACTCCGCGAAGCATCAAGCTGTTAATGACGGTTGCGAGCGTCCCGATGTTGTCCGCTTCTGCTCTTTCTATTCCCCAGCTTTCAGCCATATTACCTCGGAAAATATTCCCCCCGCCAATGACCAGTGATACTTCAACACCTAAGTTAACGACGGACATAATTTCATTGGCAATATAGTTCAATTTTTCGGGCTCAAACCCAAACTCCGCATTCCCGGCAACCGCTCCACCGCTTAGTTTAATCAGGACTCTTTTGTACCTAGTCAACTTTTGCACCTCCACGCATAATAAAAAAACACTAAAGCACGGAGGCTTTAGTGTTTAATGAAGCAAGAATATGAAAATGAAACAGTCGATGAATAGTAGACCGTCTTTTTCCATCTCATATTCCCACTCCTTCCAGAAAATTCTTTTCGATTTATTTTATATGGAGTGGAGATCAAATGCAACTAGTACGCCAACCGAAAACGAGCTAGGTTGGGCCCATTCCCAAGCATGCGGCAAAGACAAAGCATCGCTGCGTCACGGCCTTGTTTTATTGACCAATAAAAAAACACTAAAGCACAGGGCTTCAGTGTTTCATGAGCAATTGAATTACACCTCTGATCAAAGCTCGTTCATCCATTACAAACCCGCAAGCACCTGATACCAGACGCCTCGCTTCGAGTAGAGCGTCTTTTTAACCTCTTTCCAACCTCCGAGGTAGTTGATATCAAACAGTCCTGGCGGCGTTGTATAGTTTCCTTTGACCTGCTCAGCAGCGTCCGGCTGAACGGGACGGAAGCCGTTGTCAGCCAAATAAAGCTGCGTCTCCTCGCTGCGCAGGAACTCCAGAAACGCCTCGGCCACCTCGCGCGTGCCATGTTTATCAACGTTGCTATCTACCACTGCGGCGGGATTCTCGATCAGAATCGTATCGTCAGGAATGACGATATCATAAGGAACACCGCTGTTGATGCGCGCGATCAGCTCATTTTCATAGGTGACGATCGCATCGCCAACGCCATACTCAAACGCCGCCATCGAAGCGCGCCCGCTCTTGTCGAGCGACTCGATATTAGCGTGCACACGCTCCAGGTAAGCTTTTGCATAGGCAGGATCCTTACTGCCCGTCTGCCGCTCCGATTCCTTGAGTCCAGCGCCATATATCGCATTGATGTCCCATTGCGCACCGCCGCTCGTCTGCGGATTCGGATAAAGCACCTTTACGCCAGGTTTCATTAGATCCTCCCAGCCTGAGATGCCGAGCGGATTACCTTTGCGCGTCCCAATGACGGCGATTGATGTCGTAATATTGCCCTTGTAAGGACCTTCAGTCCAATCATGGGTAATCAATCCTGCATCACGGATGCGGGTCAAATCGCCTTCCATCGCCAGTACGGCCACATCTGCCTCGAAGCCGCCGATAATGGAACGAGCTTGCGTGCCGGATGCCTCATAGGATTCCTGGAAAACGACGGTCTGACCGGTTTTCTCCTTCCACTGCTGCTGGAATTTCGGGAGCAGCTCGGCAAATACATCCTTTACGACGGAGTAAGCTCCGATAACAAGCGTTACATCCCCCGCAGCTGGTGCGTTCCCGTCAATCGGCTCCGAGCCGCTGCTTGCGGTGCAGCCGCTCAGCAGCGCCAGCACGAGCAGCAAGCTCCAGCTCAACCCGGCCATCCTTCGCAGGGCAGGCTTGCGGTTGTTCTTTCTTTTCATCGCATTCACCCTCAGATGATGACTGGCATGGGATCAACTTTAAGCTTGTTCTCCATGATCCAGCTGTTGGAATCATTAAACAGATAGGCACGATGGATAAGAATATCCACAGGGTCACCCGGCTTTAGCACTTCCTTCTCCAGCGAGCGATAGGTAATCAAGCGGATATCGCCGATTTCCAGCTCGACCATCCATTCACTGCCGCGAAAATGGATATGGCGGACCCGCCCTCTCATAGCAGCGGAAGCCAGTGTAATCTCGCCAGGTTTGCCGATCTCGATATATTCCGGTCGAATCAGTCCTTTTGTGCCGCTCCAGGCTGCCGCTTCCTCAAAACCTGTGAGCGAAGAGATGTTGGCAACCGTCGTTGATTCACCGATAAACTCCGCTACGAACTGAGTTTGCGGATTTTTGTAAATATCCCAGGGTGTACCCTTTTGCTCCAGCCGGCCCTTGCTAATGATCATAATTTCGTCCGCTACCTCAATTGCCTCTTCCTGATCATGCGTAACAAAAATGGAGGTGATGCCGACGCGCTCGATCATCTCCTTGAGCCAAGTACGCAGCTCCGAGCGGATTTTCGCATCGATCGCTGCGAACGGCTCATCGAGCAGCAGCAACTGCGGCTCCGGCGCCAAGGCGCGAGCGAATGCAACACGCTGACGCTGGCCGCCGGACAGCTGGGCTGGATAACGATGCTCGAAGCCTTTTAATCCGGTAAGCTCGATCAAGCTTTGCACGCGCTCTCTGATCCCGTCTTTCGGGAGCTTTTTGACCTTGAGGCCAAACGCCACATTCTCAAACACTGTCATATGCTTGAACAGCGCGTAGTTCTGGAACACAAACCCGATTCCGCGCTCCTGCGGAGGCAAATCATTTACTCTCTGCCCATGAAAAATAATATCGCCAGAGCTCGGCGTCTCAAGTCCGGCCAGCATGCGCAGAATGGACGTTTTGCCCCCGCCGCTCGGGCCGAGTAGGCCGATCAGATGCCCTTTTTGAATGCCGAAGCTTACATCCTGGACCGCCTGAAAATCGCCAAAAGATTTGCTCAAGCCCTTGACCTCGATATGCATGTCAGTGCACTTCCCTTCGCTTTTTGGCCCATTCCATCAAGAGTAGCAGCCCTACTGAAAATGCAGCCAGCACAAGCGCAACACCGCTTGCCGCCAGTACATTGAAATTTTCTACATCCTGATACACCAACGTTGTTGCCGTCTGGGTCAGGTTCATAATATTGCCGGATACGACTAGCACGGCGCCGAACTCACCCAGCGTACGAGCGACTGTCAGCACGACGCCATAAATGACGCCCCAGCGGATTGAAGGCCAGGTTACTTTCCAAAACGTGTACCAGGAGTACGAACCAAGCATCGTGGCCGCTTCCTCCTGCTGGCTGCCGATTTCCTGCAGCACCGGCATCACCTCTCGCACCATGAGCGGGAAGGTGACGAACAGCGTTGCAATAACCATGCCCGGCAGTGCGTAAACGATTTTGACGCCTGCCCCCTCCAGCATCGCGCCGATGACCGTGTCTGGTCCAACGAGCAGGACGATCATAAGGCCGCCGATGACCGGCGATACGGCATAGGGCAAGTCGACGATGCTGTTCAGCAGCCCTTTGATACGAGGATGCAGCCAAGGCGCGCGAACTAGATAGATCGACAGCATAACGCCGAAAACCGTATTAATAACGGTAACAATAACCACGATAATTCCCGTCATCATCAACGCGTGCATCGCTTCCGGCCTTGTCAGCGCCTCTACTAAACCTCCGACTCCATCCTGGAGTGCGCCTGAGGCTATTTTGAATAGTGGAATAACGATTAGTAGCAAAAACACGGCATAAGTGAGACCGATCCAGAGCCTTCTCATGTCCGCTTCCTCCTGCTCTGGACGATATTGATGCCCCATAGGATTAGGAAGCTCAGTGTCAGCAGCAATACAGATACCGCTGCCGCAGCCTGAGTCTCATCGCTCTCGATCTGGCCGAAAATATAAACCGACGCAACAAGCGTGCGTCCGGGAATATTACCCGCTACCAGAACGACCGCTCCAAACTCGGCAAGCGCTCGGGAGAAGGCCAGCATGCCGCCACTAATAATCCCTGGCAGCATCGTCGGAAGAATAACCTGGAAAAACGTCCTCGATCGCGAAGCGCCCATCGTGTAAGCCGCTTCCTCTTCGGAGGCTTCCATCTCCTCTAGGAGCGGCTGCACACCGCGAATGACAAAGGGGAAAGTGACGAATAGCATAGCGATGACGATAGCCGGTTCATGGAAAACAATTTCTAAGCCGAACTTTGCTGCAGTCTGACCCGCCCAGCTGTTCGGTCCGAGCAGCAGTAGAATCATCAAGCCGCCGACAGCCGTCGGAAGCGCAAACGGCAGATCTACCAAGCTGTTCAACAAGCGCCGTCCCGGAAACTTGTAGCGGACCAGTACCCAGCCAATAATCGTGCCTAGCACGACGTTGATTAACGCGGTTATGACCGCTAGCCGGACGGTAAGCAGCACCGCTTTCCAAGCGAGAGGGTCGGTAATGCTGTCCCCGAAAGCGCTCCAGCCAAGCGAGAACGACTGAACGTAGATGCCGAAGATCGGCAGAATGACAAGAAGAAAGAAATAGAGCAATATTGCCGATCGGAAGCCGAAGCTCCACCAGCTGCTGCGTAGCCTGATGTTCACGTTCTCGTCCATCCTCCTAAGCTCGTGCCCCCGAAGGTACGATTCATTGCTGTTTAATGACAAATCCGAGTGTTCGCAATATTCCTATTAGGTTACTTGGTATTTTACAATAATGTAGCAGAATATGCCTTGTCTAGTCAATGAAAATTGTTAGGTGAGGCTTGTTAGGCCGACCCCCGGACGGCATTGGAGGGCAGTGAGTTGGATGACACTGAATTGTCACTGGATGGCATTGAATTGGATGACTTGGTCGGCGGGACAGCGCGCGATGGGATGACAGGTGTTGGCAATCAACCTTTGGGAATTCTGCCTGAAAGGGCGATGATCATACCAGCTAATAAAAATGCGCTAATAAAAAGGAGTGAACCAGCGGCGTGACTGCTAACCAAACTGAGAAGCGTTATTTACGGCAAATGGGCTCGCTTTCAGAGCTAACGAAACTGAGAGAGCTTATTTGAGCTTATTTGCCTAAAAAAGTCGATTTCAGCAGGGAATAACTCTTCTCAGTTTCGTTACAATCTCAATTGTATTCATTCCGACCAAATAGCGCTTCTGAGTTTCTTTAGCCCATCCTCGATTCCCTTCTGCGCTCAAAATCCACGCAAAAAAAGGGGCCTTTGCCTTAGGTAAAACGCAGAGAACGGGGCTCGCCTTGGTTAAAACGCAAAAAAGCTGTCCCATCGCCATTTACATGACAATTGGGACAGCCCTTATCAGTCGGTCAGTCGGTCAGTCGCTCGCTCAGATACTAGGCGATTAAGCACCAGTCGCTCAGCTCAGGATGACACATTTGAAGTCAAGGTGACATAACGCGATTCGCCAGCCACTATGACCGCTTGGCCTTGCGTAAAATCTGTCATCCACGCCATGAACCGCTCTCCTTCTGCAGCCAGCGGCAGACAGGTTACCGTAACGCGATCAGTGAATTCAACTCCACCAACAAGCACACCGCGGGCATGCAGCTCATTTTCCAGCTTGCCGTACCAGGTATAGTCCACCTCAACAATGATTTCCTGATGCAGCATGTTGGTGATAGGGCCGGCCGCCTCGATTGCCGCGACTGCCCCATCCGTGTAAGCACGGATGAGGCCGCCTGCGCCGAGCATGATTCCGCCGTAATAACGAGTCACAACGATCGCGACATTTTTGAGACCCTGATGTTTGATGACCTCCAGGATCGGTTTGCCCGCCGTGCCGCTCGGCTCGCCGTCATCGGATTGCTTCTGGAATTCGTCCCGCTCCCCAACGACATAGGCCGAGCAGTTATGAGTGGCGTTCCAGTGGAGCTTTTTGATCTCCTCGATGAAAGCGACCGCTTCCGCCTCGCTGCTCACCGGCCGCCCGTGGCCGATGAAGCGGGACTTTTTGATGACGATTTCTTTGGAGCCGGGCTCCCCCAGCGTTCGGTAGCTATCTAGCATAGGCGTTGGCTTCTCGCCTTACAGGCGGGCTTCCAGCTCCGCTTTTTCCTTCTCGTAACCGGGCTTTCCGAGCAAAGCGAACATGTTTTTCTTGTAAGCTTCTACACCTGGCTGATCAAACGGATTCACTCCCAGCAGGTAACCGCTGATGCCGCAGGCTTTCTCGAAGAAGTAAACAAGGTAGCCGAAGGTGTACGGCGTCATGTCGGCGATATTCACGACAAGGTTCGGCACTTGGCCGTCCGTATGAGCCAACAGCGTTCCTTCGAATGCCTTTTTGTTGACGAAGTCCATCGTTTTGCCAGCAAGGAAGTTCAAGCCGTCCAGATCATCCGGATCGCTGCCGATCGTAATCTGTTCCGTAGGCTCGCCTACTTGGATAACAGTCTCGAACAGGTTGCGGTTGCCCTCTTGGATAAATTGACCCATGGAATGCAGGTCGGTCGAGAAGTCGACTGCCGCTGGGAAAATACCTTTGTGATCCTTGCCTTCGCTCTCGCCGTAAAGCTGCTTCCACCATTCCGATACGAAATGCAGCGCCGGCTCGTAGTTGACGAGAATTTCCGTTGCTTTGCCTTTGCGATACAGAGCATTGCGCGCCGCTGCATATTGGTAAGCTTCATTCTCAGCTACACTCGGGTTGCTGTATTCTTTGGAAGCATCAGCCGCGCCTTGCATCATGGCGTCGATGTCGATGCCTGCAGCGGCGATTGGCAGCAAGCCTACAGCCGTCAGGACGGAATAACGTCCGCCAACATCATCCGGAATGATGAAGGACTCATAACCTTCTTCGGTCGCGAGCGTTTTGAGAGCTCCGCGAGCTTTGTCCGTCGTTGCGTAGATACGGCTGCGAGCTTCTTCCTTGCCGTATTTTTTCTCCAGCTGCTCACGGAATACGCGGAAAGCCAGCGCTGGCTCCGTCGTTGTACCGGATTTGGAGATAACGTTGATGGACCAGTTTTTGCCTTCAAGCGCTTGAAGCAAATGCGTCACATAGGTGGAGCTGATATTGTTGCCTGCAAAAAAGATTTGCGGCCCTTTGCGTTCGCCATTCGGCAGCACATTATAGAAGGAATGCGACAGCATCTCGATTGCTGCACGCGCGCCTAAGTAAGAACCGCCGATACCGATAACGACTAGCGCATCAGAATCGGAACGGATTTTGTCCGCAGATGATTTAATACGAGCGAATTCTTCCTTGTCATAAGCAGTCGGAAGATCAATCCATCCCAGGTAGTCGGAGCCTGCTCCGGTTCCGTTATGAAGCTGTTCGTGGGCAAGACGAATCGGGCCCTCAAGGTTGTCGATTTCATTTTGTCCCAGGAAACCAAGCGCTTTGCTGTAGTCGAATTGAATAGTTTTGCTCATGAAAAAATGCCTCCTTCAATATCGGGCGAAACCACCCGTATAAGCTCGTGTCCGGCCATTCGGGCCAGTCCCAGCGCCTTGCAGCATGTCCTAAGAATACTGGATTGATCTAGGGAAAACAAGCAAGCGGAGTCCGTTTCATGGAAGTTTCACGTTCACGAGCTGTTGCGAAAAAAGAATATGATTTTTACAACCAATGATGCGCCCACCCTAGTTATCAAGCGTTCCAATCGCGTTCCAATCGCGTTCCCTATCGGTGCCAAGGGGTGAATGTGATAATATAGGCTGAGTATTACTTGCCTCATTTATTCTACAGAAAGCCGGTGTTTTTTCTATGACTTTATCGATTGCCTTCATTGGACTCGGAACGATGGGCGAGCCGATGGCCGCCAACTTGCTTCGCAAAGGCTTCCCCGTCACCGTCTGGAATCGCACGCCTGGCAAAGCCGAGGAGCTGAAAGCGCTAGGCGCGAAGGAAGCCTCCTCCCCAGCCGAAGCGGTTCAGGAAGCTGATGTTGTTATCACGATGCTCAGTAATGACGATGTCGTGCGCGAGCTATATCGCGGTGAAGATGGCATCTTGGCCGCCGTTCGCTCTGGCGCGGCGCTCATCGACAACAGTACGATTTCTCCCGCGTTGGCTCGTGAGCTTGCGACTGCCGCTGCGGAGGCGGGCTGCGGATTTCTCGACTGCCCGGTGACGGGCAGCAAACCTGCCGCTGTAAGCGGCACACTCGTATTCATGGTTGGCGGTGAGGGGGAGCTGCTGGAGCAGGTCCGCCCGGTGCTAGATGCAATGGGTACAAAAATCGTGCATTTAGGCCCATCGGGCAGCGGCGCGGTTGCCAAACTCGGTCATAACTCGATTGTCGCCATCAATAATCTGGCGCTTTCCGAAGGTCTGTCCATCGCCGTAAGCGGCGGACTCGATCCGGCGAAGTTCCTCGACGTCGTCCGAGCCGGGGCCGGCGGCAGTAAAGCTGCCGAGCTCAAATCACCGAAGCTGCTAGAGCGGGATTACAGCGTGCAGTTCTCGCTGGCACTTATGCTCAAAGATTTACGGCTCGCCTCCGTTCTCTCGGACAACCTGAACGTACCGACGCCGATGCTTGAAGCGGCCAAAAGCCTGTTTCAGGCCGGAAGCGCAGCCGGATACGGCGAAGAGGATATGATAGCCGTTTCTAAGATTTATGAGCAGTGGATTGGCCGTCAACTCGGAGAAAACAAAGCCAAATAACAACAACACACCCCCTGCTCAACGCATGCATCAGCATGCGTTGAGCAGGGGGTGTTTGATTGAAAAGAACTTACCCTTTTACCGCGGAACCGGTAATGCCTTGAATAATATAGCGCTGGCCGAGCAGGAACACGACAATCATCGGAACGATGCTGGCCGAGGTGGCGGCCATCATGCCGTTGTAATCGACGTTGAACTCAAGGATGAAGTTCTGCATCCCTAGCGGAACCGTGTAAAGTTCACGGTCGAGCAGGAAAACAAGCGCGTTCTCGTAGTCGTTCCACATCCACGAGAAGTCGAGAATGGCCAAAGTTGCAATTGCCGGCTTCGCCAGCGGTACTAGCAGTCTGAAAAAGATGCGGAAATGGCCCGCTCCGTCGATAAACGCTGATTCCGTAATATCATTAGGAATGGACATGAAAAACTGGCGGAGCAGAAACACACCGAAGATCGAGAACAAACCAGGCAAAATCAGAGCCAGATGCGTGTTATAAATGCCGATTTTGTCAAACAGGATAAATTTCGGAACGAACAGCACTTGCGGCGGAACCATCATCATGGACAGGTAGAGCATAAACAGCTGGTTTCTGCCCTTGAACTGGGTGCGGGCAAAGCCGTAGGCGGCGAATGCGGCTAAAAAGGTCGCTCCGATCGTGCAAATGACGGCGATTTTAAGCGAGTTGTAATAATAATTGACAAAGCTGTCCCCGCCCGTCCATACCTTGAGATGATGCTCAAACGAGGGAGCTTTGGGAATCCAGCTCACCGGATATTCGAATACTTCGCTTGGCGATTTGAACGAGGTGCTGATCATCCAGACAAACGGCATAATCATCAACAGGCCGGCCGCGATCATTAATACGGTCATGGCCAGTTTGCCAACGGATACCCGGCTCTTCGAGCGGGAAGAGCCGGCCGCTGCGGCTGGTGCTAAAGCGGTAGATGAAGACTTCATGCGGGCTGCTTCCTTTCGAAGTTCAGTAATGTACCCATTTTTTCTGGCCGACCCACTGAATCATTGTAATGATGAAAATAATGGCGAACAGCACCCACGAAATGGCCGACGCATATCCCATTTCGTAATAGCGGAACGCATTTTGATACACATACATGGAAAGAATCGTTGTACTGTTGCCCGGCCCGCCTTGCGTTACGGCCTGAATCATGCCAAAGGTTTTCATAGAGGAGATAAGGCCGGTAATCAGCAGCAGGAATGTCGAAGGGCTTACGAGCGGGAAAATAACGCTGACTACTGTTCTCCAGCGGCTTGCTCCGTCGATACGAGCCGCCTCCAGCATCTCTTGCGGAACCTCTTGCAGAGCGGCCAAATAAATAATCATGTTATAGCCCAGCAGGAACCAGACCCAGATAATATCGATGGCGAACATGGATGTGTCAGTTGTAGACAGCCATCCAGGAGGATTTGCGATGCCGATGCTTCGCAGAAAGTTGTTAATGATGCCTTGCGAAGGCTGGAATAATAACATCCAAACGAAGGATACAGCGACTCCGCTTGTAATGTAGGGCAGAAAATACATTGTCCGCAGCATGCTTTTCAGATAAACATTTTGATTGAGCGCCAGTGCGACAAAAAATGCGAGTGCGATGGATACGGGTACTGCGGCGAGGAAAATCGCCGTATTTTCAAGCGACTGATAAAAGATAGGATCCTTGAACAATCGGCTAAGGTTATCCAATCCTGTAAACTTGATGTCGGGAGAGGTGTATTTGTAATTCGTAAACATGATGCCGAGAGAAAACAAGGCGGGAATAATAAAGAACAAAATGACGCCGATCATGTTTGGCAAAATGAACAAATACCCGGTCAGCCCCTGCTTTCGGTTCCAGTTCATGCTGAGCTCCTTTCCGGGAAACAGGAGGAGCGCCGCTTGCACGGATACCCCTCCGTTACCGCCTACTTGTTGTTTTTAACGAAATCGTTATGACGCTGAGCGGTATTTTTCATTGTGTCGTCGATGGTTTGAGACTTCGTGAAGTACTTCTCGTATTCTTCGCGGCGCGCGTCAACGACTTGCTGAGGCAGCGTGACCGTGAAGGTAGGGAATTTGCCGAGTACAACTTCTTCGAGGGATTTTACGTCGTAGCCTTCTTTGTTGCCGCCAAGCAGCGTGTCCAGAGCCGCGCCGACGTCGGCGTCTTTGGAAGCCGGAATCCGTCCGCCTGCAGCAAGCGGCTTCATTCCGCCGTCAGCGTACCATTTCAGAAACTCCCAAGCTTTGTCCTTGTTCTCGGACTTCGGATTAATGGAGATGACGTCGCCGAGTCCGCCCGGGTATTTAAAGTTCGACTGATCGGCGCTTACTTTCGGAATCATGGCAAAGGCGATTTGGAAATCATGCGGGAAATCCTTCAGGTTGTTGGCGCTGCGGAAAACGAATTCACCTGCGCCCAGCATAGCCGCTTCGCCTTTCAGGAACGCGGCGTCGGTCGGCATTTTGCTGGTCAGCTGCTCGCCGAGCGCCAGCATCGATTTGTCGGTATGCTGCATGTTGTACAGCGTTTCGTACGCTTTTTTCACGTTTGGATCGTCCAGATTGGAGCTTCCGTCCGCTTTGGTGTAACCGGAGCCGGCATTCGTGCCGTCGAAAATGCTGTTGTAAGCGGACATGTCCATTACGTATCCGTAACGTTTTTCTTTAGTAAGCGCTTTGGCGTACTTTTGCAGATCGGTCATGTTCCAGTCCAGCGGAGGAACCGGAAGTCCTGCTTCGTCCAGCGCGTTTTTATTCAGCCATACGAATGATACGTTCTTTTTGGTCGGCATGCCGTAATAGCCCTCTTTAACCTTCCAGGCTTTGGCGTCCTCGCCCATCTTCTCGTCGATGTTGTAGTCGCCGTAAGTGTTGAGATCAAGCGCATTGCCCGCCTCGACACGTTTCACCAGCACAGGAAGATTGTACGTGACGTACAGATCAATATTTTGATTCGTCGCCAGTGCAGTGTCGAGCTTCAGGTTGCCGGCGTCATCGTTGACGAAGCGCTCATATTTCACTTGCACGCCCGGGTTTTCTGCATTCCAAGCGTCCACAACAGCTTGAGGTCCAGCTTCACCAGGTACGCCGCCCCACATTGTGAGTGTAACCGGTTTCGAATCTCCTCCAGAACCAGCATTATTACCAGCAGACTCGTTAGCCGGTGAATTAGAATTACTGCCGCAAGCAGCAAGACTCGCTGCCAAAGTGACGCTTAGAATTGCGGTTCCCCATTTTCTTTTTCTCGTCATATTCGTGACCTCCCGCAAATTGTTGAATGCGCTTCCTTCTTACAGTTTTTACTATAGCAGGGGTCCCAAAGCTGTCGAAGCGACAAAATCTTGTTCCAGTAGCACAAAAGTTTGATATTCTCTCGCCGGAGAAAATCGACTCAACGCAGCCTATATGCACTTGGCGTAAAGCCGGTCTCTCGCTTGAACAGCCGGGAAAAATAGTTCTCGTTCGGCATTCCGGAGGAGACGGCGACTTCACTGACCGTAGCATCCGTTTCGCGCAGTAAGCGGCATGCGTGTTTAATGCGCAGATCAATCACATATTGCGTCAGCGTGCGGCCCATTTTCTTTTTGAACAACACACTCAAGTATTTATCGTCCATCATCGCAATGCTGCTCAGCATGACGAGATTAATGTCTTCCTGAAAATGCTCATGAATATGAAAAATGACCCGGTTAAGATCGGGATGATCACTCAGCTCGTAAGCGGCCAGCCGCCATCTCTCCAGGAGATCCACACAAAGGCGGACTAGCGTATCGCCTGCCCCTTCATGCGAAAGGGCAGCTTCAAATTCCCCTTCTGTAGGGGCCTGTCCGCTTAGAGACGATAATCTTTGCAGTAAATTCAAGGCATTCTGCCTTGCCAACGCAGCGGGGAAACACTCCTGGGCCATCCATGCCCAAAGCAGCTTCAAGCTTTCGGTCATCTCCAGCGTCTGTTTCTGTTCAAAGGCATGCAGCACCGCTTTTTCCAGCGCCCAGGGGAGCGATGTGACCCTTTCCCCCGTTTGCTGTCCATTCAACAAATATCCGCCGTTTTTGCCGTTATGCCATAGCTCATCCAATCGACGGCAGAGCTGACGGCTGAGGCAGCGGATGTCTTGGGTTGGATTAAGCTTTGCGCTCACATGTGGATAGTGCGGTGTATCGGAAAAAGGCTTCCGCGACAGCAGTAGCGTCATCCCCTTGCGGCTGCAGGCCAATAAATTCCGGTTTCCAGAAGCAAGCTCACCAGCTTGAACCGTCGAAGGTGAAACATCCCACTCATGTAAAATAACGCGCATATAGGAGTACTCCCTGAGCTCGCCCGGCAGCGAGTTTGGTTTTGCCCTATTTTCAGCAGCATCCGGCTCAATGCTCTCAAACAGCAGAGCCCCCAGCCGCTCGGCCAATGTGGCGGAGTGCAACAGCTCACGCTCCAGCTCTTGAGACACTTTGAGCAGCGCCTCCGCCATCTTATCGGGTGTCAAATACAGCTTCAGCACATAACCCGATGCTCCAAGCTCCAAAGCCTGCTGAGCATGCTCAAAATCGTTCATGACCGTCAGCATGACAAAGCGGGTCCTCGGGTACTTCTGGCGTGACGCACGCAGCAGATCAATCCCATCAATTATCGGCATTCGAATATCCGACACAACGAGATCCGGCGTTTCCTTACTCATAAACTCAAGAGCTTCTTCGCCGTTGGAGCATTCTCCGATGACCGTAAAACCATTGTCCTCCCACGGTATGCCACTACGGATCGACCTGCGTACAAACGTTTCATCTTCAACCAACAATACCGTCCACATACAGCTCTCCTCCATTGGCATAAGGATTGGATATTAGCAGCGGAACCATGATCGTAACAAGAGTTCCTTGAGCGAGAGGCTCCAGCTTCAGCAAGCCTTTCCCAGGGAACAACAGCGATAGCCGCTCCCTCAAGTTCTGCAAAGCAATTCCCTGCCCCTTGTGGCCGCCGGATTCGGATTGAGCGTTTATCCCCCGTCCATCATCCTCCACTTGAATGACAATTTGCTCTCTCAGCTGCGACACTCGTATCGTAATGACTCCTTGAACATTCAGTCCGGCAAAGCCATGGTAAATACTGTTTTCCACCAAGGGTTGCAGGCTCAGCTTCGGTACTAACGCATACTTCAGCGATTCAGGCAGTTCGACTTCATAACGAATGGCCTGATCGTATTTGAGCTGTTGAATAAACAAATAATGCTCCACCAATTGAAGCTCATGCTCCAGATGGATGAGATCCACGTCCAAGCGAATTCCGGCCTCGACAAGCTTGCCCAGCGATTCACAAGCTGCCGGGATCTGTTTATCGCCAAGTCCTAGCGCAAGCCACTTCACTGTGTTGAGCGTGTTCAACAGAAAATGCGGGTTCATCTGCGAAAGGAGAGCCTGAAAACGCATCGCTTCCTTCTGCCGCTCTTCCTGCTTCAATCGTGATATAAGTCCTTCCATATCCGTTACCATCAGGTTGAAGCCTTTTACAAAAACCTCCATCTCACCATGATAGTTCTCCGGCGGGAGTTTAACTTTCAAGTTCAGATCCGCCATATGGCTCATTTTTTTGCGCAGTAGACGCAGCGGTTTTGTAATCGTATCGGATATAAAAAAGGTCATCAGTACAAAAAGCGCCATAATGGTGAGCATCGCCAGGAGAAGACTTTGCTTGATCCCGTTAACTTCTGCAAACAGCTTTTTTGTCGGCACACTTTTCACCAAATACCAGCCCAGGCTCGGCACTACAGAGTAACTCACCATCATCTCATCCTGCTGCCTCGATCCCGATGGCTCCCACTGTGTTGTATCCCATGCAGGAGCTTCCGCTGCTCCTCCCTTTGCCGTACTAATTAGGATCGAGCCTTCGCCCGTGGCCAGCTCATACCGCGATCCCGGCTCCGTGTTAATGGACGCAAGGCGAAACAAACTTGAATAATCTGCCGCAATCCGCACCACCGCGTAAATCTGGTTGTTCCCGTCTCTGAGGCTTTTGTACATGGCCAAATGAGGCACCGAAATTCCGTAAAGGGAATTCACTCCACCGTTTTCCAGTCTCCACGTTAATTTGTCACTTCCTTTGAAAGCCTCATCCATCGTTTTGTCATTTTTTATATCCCTGTAATTTAGCGCGCGCGACGGCCCATAAGAGCTGTAGATTTGGCCCCTCTGATCCAGCACCGTAAAGTAAACATAGGAACTGGCAATGAAAACGCTGTTATTAATAGAACTGAATTTCTCTTCCATAATTCGAGTTTGCATAAGCGAAGCGTAAGAGGATTTCTCCTCCGGCCGCTTGAGAATATTACTAACGACGGAATCCTGCTCAAGCAGCGTGAATGTTTTCACTGCAACACTGAGCAGGTTTTCCATCGATTCGGTGACAGAAGTCATTTGTCGCAAATTCTGAGCATTCACTTGGTCTCTTAACACAGATTCGAAACGCTGGAACACAAAAAAGCTCGTTCCTATTATCGGCAAAATAACGAGGAGGAGAAAGGAAAAAAACAGCCTCCAGCGAAGCGTTTGTGGCATCAATCGTCTCATGAGATCCCCTCCGTTCTATGGTTTCAGTTTATCTGCTGGATTAATATCTGCACAGACGGAAAAAAAAGAGCCTGGAATCCAGGCTCTCTTGAGAGATTAATAGGCTCGAATATCAATTAGCTCCGCAAACGAGCTTCCGTTTGTTTCCAGAACCGTCAGCCGCAGACGCTGAAGATCGGTTTTTTCAGCCAATCGGTACACATGCTTCCGTTTACGGTTGTCGGATTCCTCAGCGATCAGCTTCCATTCCGAGCCGTCGCTTCCTTCGATGACGTATTTTTTCGCCAGCTCCGGAATGATTTCAAAATCGGTGCGGTGGTGATGCAGGTTGATCAGGTCTTCGTTTACATCATCGTTGAAGGTCACATGAACTTCGGATACAGGCTGCGGCGTATCCCAAGCCAGTTCCAGCCACTGCGGACCACCGCTAAGTTCCTCAGACATCCATTGGTTCGGACCGCCGTATGGTCTGATATACCCACCAACCGCTTTGTCAGGAGCGTACGCCCCGCTAACACCTTTGGCGCGGAAGCACCATGGGCTGCGTCTTGCTCCATTCATCGTCCATTGCTGCACCAGCTTCTCCGAACTGCGCTCCTCCAGCTCCACGGCAACCACAGGTTCAAACGATTGATTAAACGCCAGAACGCCGCTCAGGTTCCGATCTGCCGCATGCAGGCTAACAGATGAATTTTTGCGAATGATGACAAATGCGTTTTGGGCTTCCTGAGGCTGCCATTGCAGCGGAATACTCACCCACTGTTTTTCACCAGGCTGCAGGCTTACGTCTATAGATTGCAAAAGATTGGCCGGCACATAGTTCTCTCCACGGCCCGTATCCCAAAGCTCTACAGTCAAAGTGGTCGCTGCATCCGCGTCTACCAGCAGCTCGAAGCCTTCCAAGGCCGGTTCAACCGGGAACAGAATACCTGCGGACTTGTCGAGCACATGACTGCCGGCGGATTGCTCCACGGCAATGGAGCGGTACGTGCTGGAAGCTGTTACTTTGGCGCCGAGCGCCAAATCTCCCTCGTCTCTGCTGCGAAGACCGATAATGGAAGCATCCTGGCGCAGCATCGTCTGCTGCAGCTCCGTCAGATGATTGGCATGCAGCTCGCGTGGTGTAACAGAGTGCTGCACACAGAGCGCCGCGCCTGATCCGGCTGCCTCGCCGATAACGGCACAAGTCGCCATAACGCGGGTTGTACCGAAAGCAACATGGGAGGCGCTGATGTTGCGGCCGGCAAACAGCAGATTGCTGACGTTGGAAGAATAAAGGGAGCGGAACGGGATATGATAGTTGCCGTCCGCATGCAGATGTTTGGAGCCGCTCTCGGTTGCATAAACGCCTTGCGGTGGGTGCAGGTCGATTGACCAGCCGCCGAACGCAACCCGGTCTTCAAACGGCTCTTGCGCCATTATATCGTTCTGATTGAGCGTATAGTCACCGATAAAACGGCGGTATTCGCGTTTGCCCGGAACGGCGCCAACCCACTCCAATGTCATGTTTGCTGCATCATCGAATTTGCCGGAGTTTTTAATATAATCCCAGATACCGTATACAACAGCCCATAGCTCGTCGCGAATACGCTCATTGTCATGGACCGCGTCCAGCTCGCCGCCGAACTCAATCCACCAGTAGTCACAGCCGTTAGATCCGCTGCGAATGACCCGGCGCATTGGAATCGTCGTGTTTTCGATATCGCGGGCGAAGGAAGGCGCTACGAATTTTACGGGATGGCCAACATCTTTCGTATAGAACAGAATAGTGCTGCCAAGCGTAATTCCGTCCGGAACTTCCGGTGCCCAGTCTTCGTTAAATTCGGATTTTGCCTCACGGCCGATTTTGAAGCCTGCTCCGGCCAGGAAGCCGACCAGGCCGTCACCCGTACAATCAATGTAAACCGGGCTCTTGTATGTGATTTTGCGTTCAGAGCCTGCCATCCAGCCGGTTACGGACAGGATTTTGCGATGCTCGGCAGGACCTTCCGCCTCTGCTTCGTGCACATCTGTATTTAAAAAGAGCGTAATATTGCTTTCAGCAAGCACAGTTTCCAGCACGACCAGATCCCACAAATAAGGGTTGCCGTCTGGATTGCGGTACTGGTTCTCAACGAACATTTCGCCCATAATGCCTGTTTCACGAGCATAACGGTTATTGCCATGCGCCGTAGCGCCGCATACCCATACCCGTACCTCGCTGCTGGAATTGCCACCGAGTACCGGGCGATTTTGGACTAGCGCCACTTTCTGGCCAAGCCTTGCCGCCGCAACCGCTGCGCAGACACCTGCCAGACCACCGCCGACGACCGTTACATCACATTGAAAGGTTTCTGTTCTCACAACTTACAACCTCCAGGTTTAAGTAGATATTATGTCTTTGATTTCATTATAATAAAGCTACAAACAGCCATCCATGCACGTTATTAATTAAAAACATATCTTTTATTTCACTACAATGAGGTGATCTGATGTTTCTTCCGCAACCGCTTCCAGAATTTGTTGACCATACGTACTGGGATCAAAAAAAACAGTTTCAACTAGCTTCGGACCAATATACGAACTGGGTGTTATTTGCCGTGGAGAAAGGCAGCTTTCGCTTCAAAATTGGCAGTCTCAGCGGGATCGCCCAATTTGCCGAGGCCGTGCTCTGTCCTCCTGGCATGATTTTCAATCGGGAGGTATTGGACCCGGTCAGCTTTCATTTTTTGACTTTCAGAAATACACAACCTGCGGACTTAACTGGTGCGCCTGCATTGCAGTCGCCTTTAAAGCTGACGTTTCGGGATAAACAACGGCTGTTTAACACGCTCCATCAGCTGCATGGTTGTGCAGCTGCAACGGCAGCGCCGGAAGCCGGGCGAGCTTGGGCCGCGCATTTGCTTGCGGATTTGCTGCAGCAGTATGCCTGGGAAAGCTCGCAGCCGATCCAGCAGCAGCCTGGACAGGACAGCAGCGGAGAACCGCTGCTGCGGCAGGCCCGGCTCCGCATCGAGGAGACGGCTTGCCGCGAGCTCAGCCTGGGCGAGCTCGCCCGCGAGCTAGGTCTGTCGCCAGTCCAGCTTTCCCGGCGCTTTAAAGCACGGTATGGCTTATCGCCTTCTGCGCTCCAGCAGTCCATTCGACTGCAAAAAGCCCGCTCTCTTTTAACCGAAACCTCCTTAACTCTGGAGAAAATAGCCGAGGAATGCGGATATGAAAGCGGGTTTTATTTAAGTCGCCTGTTCAAGAAACAGGTCGGGTCTAGTCCGTCGGAGTACCGCAGCCGGTTCCGGATTTGAGTTTTTTCTGCGCGGCGGAGTGTGCTCATGAATTAACGTACCTTCATGCGGTGTTGTCCGGTTAATAATCGATTCCATTACCCACTACTCCGCTGCTTCTCCGATACATACTTAACGAGTGATTCGAAAAATAAAATCAGTTCATTCGGAGGACGAATACCTAGCTCCCGGCCAAGCAGCCGGACGTAACCGGTGTAAATTGCATTCAGCCCCTTTTTGTCGCTGCTCCGGGCATGAATGGCCATGAGCAGACGAACGGCGCTTTCATCAAGCGGATTACGTTCGTTCAGCTTGAGCAGCAATCGGGAAGCAGCTGTCATATCGTTCATCGCAATGAGCGCTTCCGCAAGCTTGAGCACAAAGGAAGCGTGCATAGCCGAGTAACGCTCGGTTTCGTGGACGGCCCACACATAGGCTCTATCTCCAAAAAGCTCCCCGGTATACAGCCGTTCAACCAGCAGCGCAGCCTCGACATTGCCCTCGTGAATGCTGCGCAGCTCCCTTGTTTGCCTTTCGAATTCCAAATAATCCGTTATCGGCTCGTTCCCAAGTTCTAGCGCGTAGCCGTCGTTTTCCGAGCGCAGCGCATCCCGCAGCCCCAGCGGCTCAAGCGACTTTCGCAGCTGGTAAACGGTCGTATTGAGATAACTGTCCGCTCCTGTTCCTGCAAAAATATCCGCTACGAGTCTAAAACGGGGAATTCTCTTCCCACGATGCAGCAGCAAGTAGGCAAATAACTCCGTACATTTGCGGGAAATCCATTTGACGCGACCGGCACCAGTGCTCACGGCGATGTCTCCAAGCATGGTCAATACAACGGTTGGTGAGCCAGTCCGGCCAGTCCCCCCACCGGATTCCTTCGCCGGTTCCTCCGCTTGGGATGGAGCCCGCCGATGCTTGGTCGCGCGGCTGATCGCACGCTGCAATCTTTCCTGAGTAACCGGCTTCACGATATAGTCCAGCACGGATAAATCATAGGCTTCCAATGCGTATTCCTTGTGCGAGGTGACGAATACGAGTTGTGTCGGACAACCGACCGCCTCCATGCGTGCTGCGAACTCCATTCCCGTTTCGCCCGGCATGGATAGATCCACAAACGCCAGCTCCACATCGGGATTCTCCTTCAAAAACCTAGCAGCAGACTGCGTATCCGTAAATGCGCCGCTTATCTCAATTCCCGGAAGCTTCTGCAGCATCTTGCTCATAATGAGATGCATCGCCCGCTCATCGTCAATTAGAATAACCTTCATCTCTCTCCCCCTTCCTATCCGATTTGTTGTTATTCGTTATGCCCTGCCGCCTCCGGCAAAGAGAAGTAAAAGACAGTGCCTACGCCAGGTTCGCTCACGAACCACAGCGTGCCGCCTTGAATGCGGACAAATTCGCGGGTCAAAGCTAGACCAAACCTCGTATCAGCGGCATCGTCTCCAGCAACGGGAGCTTTTAGAATCGGCTCCTCTAAACGAAGCAGCTCTGCCGTAAGATCGTCAATTCCGACGCCATTGTCACGAACGGATACAACAATCATACCGCCCTTGCGCTCAACGGTGACGTTGATGCGGCCTCCGATACCGGTATATTTAATTGCGTTGGACAGCAGATTGCGCAAAATAAGATCAAGCATCTCTTTGTCAGCTTGCACCGCAACCTCTGCATGTTCATCTATCTGTTCCGCTAAAACAATATCCTTCATAGCGGCTTTTGTTCCCGCCAGCGACAAAGCTTGACGCACAACCTGACGCATATTCCAGCTCTGCGGATGGAAGATCACCCTTCCGTTCTGGCTGCGGTACCAGTCTAGTAAATTCTCTACCAACTGGAACGTGCTCTGCACCTGGCCTTTCAGCTCCCGGACGATTTCCGTATGCTCGGCATCTGCGACGGCTGACAGCTCATCCTCCAGCAGCTCCGTCAGGCTGACCAGCAGCGCGATAGGATCGCGGATGTCGTGAGCAACAATCGTGAACAGCTTGTCCTTGAACGCGTTCAGCTCGGACAGCTGCCGGGCGTTCTCACGCAGTCGGGCCTCGCTCTCCTTCAGCTCCGTAATATCGTTGAACATAAGAATTTTACCGATAGGTAATTTTCCATTATCATAAATGAGAGACAGACTGCATGTATAATACATCTGCCTGATCCCCAATTTGCGGCTGAACGAAAAGCGTTCCTCAGAGGCGCCCTCCGCGCCGATCCGCTGGAGCAGCTCCGGACTGTCCGGCAGCACTTCCGCCGCGGGAGCCGGGTACCTTTTATTCCGTGCAAGCTCCGGCATGACCCCTTCCGCCGCCCCGTTATAACTGACGATCCCATTGTCGTAATCCAGCAAAATAACGCCGTCCCGAATCGTCTCGAATACACGAGCCATGGCAAGCGGCGTCAAGCGCAGTAAATTGAAGCGCAAAATGCCCCAGGCATACGCAACTCCGGATATTGCAAATCCAAACGGCGTAAAATCAATGCTCGTCCCCGTCCACAGGATCAGGTTGAGCAGCATCGGTGCAATCGCGCCGAGCAGTAGCACCCAAATTTGCTTACGCACAATCGGCAGCGCCCGGATGTACATCGGGATAAACAGCGTGATACCGGTTATTAACACGAAGTAATTGTACGCAGCATGAATTTTGTACCACGGCCCTTTCACCGTGTTGTACAAAGACAAGGAAGATGCCTCATTCAGGAAATACCGCTTATATACGAGATGATGCCAATCATTGGTCAGATGAAGAAGAAATACGATTGCGGGGATGCCAAAAAGCAGTAAAACCAGCCCTTTGCGATAACGTGCAGCCGTGCCGGTGAATTGAATGACCTGATACAGCCACAGCGTGCTTACAAAAGGAATTCCGATATATTGAATCTGCAGCGCTAGCTTGACTCCGCCAAGAGTCCTGCTCAGTACTTCTAACCCGTATCCAAACGCATAAAAAGCGGCTGCCAGCATAATGAGCATCATCGTTCTGGCAACGGGCAACCGACGCTTCCGATAGGACAGGAAAGAGACAAATAACATCAGAGCAGTGGCGATAAAAAGTAAAATTGACATTCCATATTTAATGTCCACGTCCGCGTCTCCCCTGATTTTAAAATAAGCGCCCTACCCGGTTTATGCCCACTGTCCTCGCGATTCGACAAATTGTTCTACGCTAGGATAGCATCTTACTTATGAGGTGTCCACGCCGTTCCTCCCCTCTGGAAACGAGAAAGGCCAGCCCGATTGCGGGCCGACCTTCTTGTCTCGCTGCGACCTAACTAGTCAGCTTGTATACGATTCTGGCGACTAGCTTGATGATCTTGTAATAGTTTTTAAAGTCGGTGATGAATTGCCCCGCCGCTTTCTCCAGCATTTTAATGACAATCATCGCACCGATGTAATCTCGGTACACATCCCATACGGAGCCCGCAGCGTCGTAAGCATTAACGCCGGATACGATCAGCACCTTCAGCGCATCCTCCGGCTCGATCGTGTCCGTCACCTTCAACTGATTCGTAATTGCATCCAAATTGATATTCGCGTTGCGCAGAGCGGATACCGCGATGATTGACGCAATTTCGCCGTTATCCAGCAGCTTACGCTCCGTGGAATCGAGACCGTCGTAGAATTGCTGCCTTTCCTTGGTGGAAATATCCCGGATGATGGTATAGGTCTGCTTCAGCACGCCGCCGTTAGCCATCTGAATCGCAGTGACCAGATCTACAAGCGAAATCAGGCCCGAATCCAGCATGCCCTGGGCGACGTCCTTCAATGTCCATCCGCCGATGCCGACGAGAATGCCTGGAATCCATACTGGACGGTATCGCGCGTTGATCAGAGCCCCGGCAACGTCGCTGACAGCAGTAAATCCTCCATTATAGAGTGCTTCAGCGATAGAGTAGTAACTTAGATTTCTCTTATACTCGACCAGCAGCTTGGCAATATCGCTGGCCGACTTGCCATTTTGCCTCAGCACCGCTACCGTATTGTCTCCCATAATGTCCCGGTATTGAATGTATTCGCTAGGCTCATAGCCGTTGCGGACTAGCCACAACATCTCATCATCTGAAGAACGGTTGCGCAGGAAGGTGACTGCCTCGCCTGCGTTAAAGCCCAGTCGCTTCAAGATGGCGGCGATAGAATCGTCCTGTGCGCCCGCCAAGTTCAATGCTCCTGATATCGCAGTGCCGCTGTATCCGTGCTCGCGCAGAGCGAGTGCGATGTCATCCATCCGGGCATTCGGCAGACCAGCCTGTATGATCAGAATGATATGATACGGAACTAGATTCCATTTTCTCAGCAATTGCACGATGCCGGACGGCGTATTCATGCCAAGCGATGCCAGCTGTTCGCCCTGCTCTTGCTCGGTACCGGCATTGCGACGCGAAACGTTGAAGTACTGGTAGCGCATCTTCAAAATGCTGGCGTTGTCGTAGCCGAGGCTCCGCAGCGTATCAATCAGATACTGGGCCGAAGCGAGCTCCAGCAATCCTCTCTGCTCCAGCTCGACGCTTATGTCGCTGGCGCTCGCGCCCCGATCCTTCATGCGTTGCAGATAGGCAAACAGCGGATCCTCTCCGAATACTGCCGCCACCGCTTTGCGTACGCGCTCCGCCGGCATGATGGCTGTGGTGATCGCATCCTGGATGCCGAGCGCGTCCAGATTGAAAATCACTTTGAGCGCCAGCACGATGTCGGTATCCGTAAATTTCGTTTTCATATAATTCGCGACCGTCCCTGGCGAGCCGGCGTATCCAGCCGGTATCGTCTTCGCCAGATAAGCGATGTTCGTACCGCTGTAGTAGACCATCGTAATGGCAAGACCGAGCTCCGAACCCTTGTAATAAGGGGATAACAGTGCCGTGGCCTCATCTGCGCCCATGCGGTAAGCGTCCTTCACGTACTGCAGGATATCCTGAACGGGTGCGTTCTGCTTATGCAGAAGCGCGATTGCGCCCTCAGCGGACTTGATCCCGTATAGATCGAGCACCTGCTGCAGCATGCCAGACGAGGTTCCCACCGAGAAGTACACGCCGGCAACCGCCGCTTGAATCGCCTCTGTCGCATAGACGCCGAGACCGCCCAGTGTCGCTTTGGCCTCCGCTTCCGTTTGGCCGTAGCTGTTTTTGAGCATTTCGGCGATCAGCGACAACCGGTAGCCGCTGCGGCTCAGGCCAAGCGCCGCGCTCTCCGCGCTGGCGAAGGCGCCGCTGCGCTTGAACGCTCCGATAAGCGCCTGATCGTAAGCCGTGCCGTATACGGCACTGATACCGCTCAGCAATGCGGAAGCGTCGAAGGAATTGTTCGCAAGCAGTAATTCCGCCGCTTCCGCCGCCGATTTGCCGTTGTATTCTTTCAGCATTTTGACGATGTCGTAGAGTGGGAAACCCGCTGCCCAAAGATGTCGGATCGCCTCTCCAATGTCCGTAATGCCTGCTTCCTGCAATATCGCCTGAGGTGTTTCGTCAGCGGCCCCATCCCCATTACCCTCATCGTAAACCTGCCCGATGGTCCATTCCAAAATGCTGCTTTCCGCGAATTGCAGAGCGTTCAGCGCATCAGCCGTTGCCTGAGGCGAATTGGCGTAGTAGCTCTTGGAAACTCCCACTACATCCTGCAAACTGTAGCCCATGGAACGTAGATAAGGCGCCGCATCCGTAATAGTTGTAATACCGCTGCTTCTCAGCAGCTCCTCCAGGCTCTCCTCTGTCGGTTTGCCGTACATCTCCGCCACAGCCGCCAATATATCCGGCGTCCCGTAAAGACTCGATTGCAGCAGATCGTACGTTGTTTTGCCGGCGGACAGCCGGTAGTATTGTTTGCCCGCAAGCACCAGCTCGGAAAGCGTCAACCCGGCGGCTTTCAACTGCACTACCGCAGCGGCGAATTCAGTTATGCCAAGCGCGCTCAGCGTATCCAGCGTCGTTTGGGCCAGCGTTTGCCCGTACACATAGGAGACGGCGTTTTGAATATCTTGTTGTCCAAAAGAACCCTCTGCAAGCAGCTCCGTCGCCGCTTCCCCGGCTTCCAGCTCGTAATACTCTTTGCCGACCCGTACCATTCCGTTCAGGTCAAACTTCATGTTGAGCAGGAACGGCACTGCAGAGCTCAGAGTTACAAGCCCTCTTGCCGTCAAGGAATCCACGATGCTGTCGCGTGTGGAGGTTTGGTACACATCGGTAATGCCGGCGATGATGTCCGCTTCCCGGTATAGCATGGAGCTCGTGAGCGCATGCAGCGCATCCCCCGATGAAAGGCCATATTCTGTTTTCGCCAGCTTAATGCTGCTCGCCAGACTAAATCTAGCTTGGAACACATACGAGATGGCGTCGGAGAAGGAGGTGTTGCCCTGCCCAACGAGCAGCGCGTGGATCGCCCTCTCTACGGACTCGCCGTACACGGATGCCAGCGTCGTAATGAGCACATTGCGGTCAGTTATGAAATTTTTCTGCTGGAACAGCAGCGCCGTCTGACCGAGCGTTTGGTGGAAGGAATCTTTGGCCGCGGCCGCGATCTCCTTCGGTGCAAAGCCCGCGTTCCATAAATAATCCACGGCGGCGTTGATCTCGGTGATTCCTTTCTCTTGAAGAGCTTCCGTAACGGTAGAGCTTACCGTTTGCCCATACACCGAGGCTAACCCGGATAAAATAACGCTCTGGCTGTTCGGATACGCCGCCGTCAGCAGCTTCGCCGATTGCCCGGCCGTAAGGCCGTAATAATCCTTCAAGGCCCGAGCAATGTCCGGCAGCTTGTAGCCGGCGCGCTGGAGGAACTCCAGTCCCGCCTCCGGCGACTGAACCGAGCCTGCGCTGAGCAACTGAGCAATTGTCACCTGCTGCTGGCCATAAAGCGACTGCAGCAGTCGGATCGTTTCTTGCAAATTGTTGCGCACATCAGCGTGAACGAGCAGCCCTTTCATCACTTCTTCCTGACTGAATCCGCCCTGGATCAGCGCCGGTCCAACCTTCTGTGAATCCCAATAGGAGCGGTACCTTGCGGCCAGCGTATTGATGACGGAAGACGCCGAAGCGCCCTGCGCTCGCAGAGTCGCAATCCACAGCGCGACGGGATCGCCTCCGTAAGCCCACGCCACCGCGCGGCTGACATTCTCTTGGTCTTCATTCGTGCGCTGGAGCAGCAGCGCCGCTGCATCGCTCGCCTCAAGACGATAGGACTCACGAAGCACAAGCGCACGATCCTGCAGCGGATACGGAGCCAGCTTATCCAGCGCCTGCTCCATATTCAGACCTTTGACGCCTAAGTAAGCGACCACGTCGCTTGCTGCGATGCCGTACTTGCTGAAGACAGCGATCCATTCGCTCCAGCCTTTGCCGTCGAAGGCAGCCGCTACTTCCTCGAAGGAATAACCGGCATTTTTTAGCGAAGACATCAGGTACGGCATAGCGTTTGCTCTAACTCCGCCCGATGGATACAAGTTTATTGTGCCTTCGATAATCATATCGAGCGTATACAGACTGGATAAGCTCATCGCGACCGTAATGTCCGGAAGATCGGAACCGGGGAACAAATACCGGGCGTCCTTCACAGTCGTCGCCACATCGCATGGACAGCCGAATCGGGAAAATGTACTCGTTCGCTCCAGCTCCACCCAGTCCTGCAGCGTAACGCCCATTTCTTTGACTAACGCTTTGCCGATCGCTAGCTTCTCCCACATCTGGGAATTGCTCATCGCTGCCGCAAGCGTGGCCGCATCAATTTGCGGGTCACCAGCAAAAGCGGTGCGCAGCGCGTTCAGCACATCTGCCGCTTCATAGCGATGATTGTAGTCTTTGGAAAACAGTTGAACGGCATCGCTCGGAGCGAATGCTTCTCCAAGCTGGCGGAGCGCGCCTTGCATGTTTTGCAGCGATTGAACGGCTGAACGCCCGGCCGTACGGAATTGCCGGAACAGCTCGTATCGATTGGTGCCCTGTTTTAAATAATACTTCGCCAATTCAACGGGATCATACCCGCCGTCCAGCAAATACTTCAGCATTCCGTTGCGCTGATTAATGTTAAAACCAGGATACAACGCTGCTATTGCCGTTCCGATATCTGCGCCGAACTGTTCACGCAGCAGCAGAATTTGCTCTGCCGTTGTATAGCCGCTGGCGGCGAACTGGCTCAACACTTCGCTGAGCGGCATACCCGCAGTCACCCATAAGTCTTGAACCAGCAGCGAAATTTCGGCCGTATCGTAATGGCTTCGCTTCAGGGCGCTAATCATGACGGATGCTCCGTCACCGGCGGATTTCACCGCCTCCGCCGTTTCTCTGGCAGACACACCGGCACTGAGCAGAGCCGCGGCTGCATCGGTCTGCGCGTATTCTCTACGCAGCAGCGCATACGTGTACGGCACCGTGAAACCTGCGCCGAAGAAGGCGTCTATCGCTTCCTTCACGCCCGCGAAGCTGTATTGCTGTGCAATGGCCCCGCCAACCTCGCTTGCCGGATACCCTGCCTGGCTCAGCCAGCCAGCGTTTGTCACAGCATCGGCTCCATAAAGCTCTTTAGCGACCGCCGCTGCATCGCCAGCCGGCAGCTTGCCGGCGGCTAGCGCGGTGAGCGTTGCGGTTTGGCTCAGCGCATACTGGCTCTGGATAGCCTGCGCAATTCCGCCCCGCTCGTATCCAGCGATGACGAGCAGCCCTACGGCATTGTCTGCGGGCTCACTGTAATTCAGCTTCAGAAGCTGGACCGTCTCCGCTGCGGAAACACCGCGATTTTTCAAATAAACCGACAGCTCCTTGCCCGGAATGCCGAGCTTCTGCAGAGCCGGTCCAAGATCAGCCACCTTGTATCCAGCCGAAAGCAACTGGCCTGTTGCGGATAGATAATAGGAAGAATAGGAGTTGCCTAGCGATTTATAAGCTTCGTAAACTGCTAAGCCATCCGCTTCCATCGCATATAACAGCGGAGCCAAGTCGCTGAACTCCATCCTATACTCGAAAAATACAGACCGATAGTAGTTGGCCGCTTTAAATCCGCTGTCTCTCAGCAATTGAGCCGTCTCCAGCGCCGTTTTGCCGTACTCACTGTGAAACATGCGAGCCGGAGTGGAAGCGTTGTTCAAATACACATAGCTGCTTGCAAAGCCGATCAACGTTGTCGTGTTGGCAACCGGAGCTTCGTTAAAGGTCGCCAAATACGTTCCGTTCCGGGCCTTGACCCGGTTCACGCCGGTGTAAGCTACACCTACAGCAGAGGACGTGCCGATCGGCCTACCACCGCTCGCCCAGGTCAGTCTGATTTGCGTTTTATCGCCAATCAGCGCAGCCGCGACCGAGCTTTGCCACCCGCCGTCGACTTTGACCGAGAAGCTTGAATAGGCGATGACGCTTTCCAGCGGTTTATCAAACGTCAAAATAACTTCCGTTCCGCTATCATTGGTCGAAGCATCGATCAACTGCGGCGGAGCGCTGACATGGTTGACGGTGAGCTCTCCTCCAAAATCATACCCCGCCTTGCTGGGACGCAGTTTGAATTCCTTATTGTAAGACAGGTTCGCTGCGATCTTATAGGTCGCCCCGTAATCCAAAGTTGTAACGGAATCCAGCCCTACAGCCGCTCCAGCGTCGAGAAGCGACAGGTCAAGTTCGGCAACCGGCGTGCTCAGGCTGAGTGTAAAGCCGTTCTCGTTAATGTTCGAAATACTGGCCTTCACGCGGTACGCCACGTACACCTCCGCAGCGGCTCCAAAGTCATACCCTTTTTTGCTCAAGCGAAGCGTGTAACGGCTCCCTTCAACCAGCGAAGCTTGAACCGTGAACTCTCCTGCGGCCGAACCAGGAACGACTGCTGTTACAGCAATCGACTCTCCCGCCGCTGTGACGAGCTTAACGTCCCCAGCTTCCAAAGCGATGCCCGTTTGTCCCAGCGCCAGCTTGATGCCGCTAACATCCGCATCGATTATCCGACTGCCAGCCGCAATGGGAAGCATCACTTCGAGCGGTCCTTCGGTCGGGCGCGCCTTGTCCAGCAAAGCTAGCGTATAGGTTTTTCCCGTTTCAATCGGAACCCGTACATAATAGGCTTTGCCCGCTTCTACCGTTCCTGGACTGACATCGTAGAACATGCTTCCGTTTAGCGAGATAACACCAGCGGGTCCGCTCAATTGAACCGACGCCGGAGTAAGACCCGGCAACACCTTACTCAGGTTTAGCGTAAAACCATTTGCGCTAATTCCAGTTGCCGTCAGCTCCAACATCGGCAGCACATCCAGATGCACCGACGGGCCAAAATCATAACCCTGAGCGGATATTGCCAGGCGGTAAGCCGCGCCTTCCGTCAGCTTCACCGCAGCGCGATAAGTAACGCCGCTATCGGCTGTCTTCAGCGAATCAATCCTTACAGCTTCCCCGTTGGAGTCCGTCAACAGGATGTGAGTCGGGTTCAAATCAGCCACAGCAGCGTTCAGCCGCAAGGTGAACCCGTGTTTGGACAGCGCCTCGACGGTTGCCGTCACATGCCGCAGTACAGTGAATGGCAGACTCGTGCCAAAATCATAACCTTCCTTCGCGATGCTCAGGCTGTAGGCTGAACCGTATTGCAGAGCAGCTGCGAGAGCGTATTCCGCTCCCCCGCCAATCGCCGTTGCCGACGTTATCGCGATCGGATTGCCTTCGGCGTCCCGCAGCTTGAAGCTTGCGTCACTTAGGCCAGGAACAGCCTGACTCAACTTTACGATCAGCCCGTCTCCGTCAATCGCTCCGTAGGACAGGCTGACTGGAATCGGCACCTCAACCGCGAGCGGAGTACCGAAGTCATATCCCGCTGCAGATAACGTTACCGTATAGGACTTGCCAGCCTCCAGAACCCCCTCAAGCCGGTAACCCGCTCCACCGCTTAATTCCGTGACGGAGCCAAGCGTTACCGTTTGGCCAGCCGAATTACGGACGACGAAACTTCCCGCCTGCAGACCGCCCACGGCAGGGGCCAGCACAAAGGTCATTCCCTGTTCATTCACGGCTCCTAGTGAAACGGAGACGGCGCTTGGCAGCTCTGCCGTCAGCTCTTCCCCGAAGTTATATCCGGAGCGTGCCAAGGAGATCGTATACCTTTTGCCCCCGGTGAATGGAGCTTCGACTCGGTAGGTCGCCCCGTCATCCGTTGTTATGGCGGATGAGACAGGAACAACGAGTCCGCCGCTGTCCTTTACGATGAAATCGCCCGCTACCAGTCCCGGAAGGGATGGGCTCAAGCCAATCTCGACAAAGGCAGCGCCCCTGTTCAAAACGGCTGTCCGGACGACAACCGGCACATCAATGACGAGCGGCGCGCCAAAGTCATACCCTTCTTTTGCAAGTATTACCGTGTATTGCTCCGCTCCGTAAAAGTTCGCTTCAACCTTATAACTGTAGCCCCCGTCCTCTGTCACGGCATTCGTCGCCGGGAAAGTGGTCAGGAAGCCTTCCTGTTGGATGCTGAAATCGCTTGGCCGCATATTCGGCACAGCATGATCCAAGCGGATCGTGAACGCGCTGCTGCTGCCGCTCTCCATCCCTTCAAATACCGTGTTCACCGGTTGAACGAACACCGGAATTGCCGCCCCCGCGTCGTAGCCATGGACATTGAAGTTAAGCGAGTAGGCAACCCCGGCGCTGAGCGACGCTCCCACCTCATACGTGCGCCCTCCGTCAGAGCTGACCAGCGTTGTGATGCGAACGGACTTGCCGACATCGTCTGTCAGTAGCAAACTGCCTTCGGCAAAATAAATCGGCGACGAAAGCTTCAGCCGGAAGCCTTTCAAGGAACTTCCGTCAACGGACGCCGACAATGCATTTAGCTTAAAGGAGTCCAACTTACCAAACGTGTACGGTCCTTTGTCGGAGATTGCAACCGTATATGTCTTCCCGCCTGCAAGCGACGCCAGCACCGTATAGCTGCCTCCCGCGTTTGCCGCAACAAGAGACTGCACTGGAACATTGGCGCCGTCGCCATCTGTAATCGTAATATCCGACGCGGTCAAATTTGGCACGGCTGGCATCATCGCCAGCTTAAATCCCTTTTGTGACTCGGCGTAAACGACCGTGTCCACGGACACTTTGAAGCCGATCGTCAGCGGCGCTCCGAACAAATACCCTGGATAATTGGCCTGCAGCTTAAACGTCTCCGCCGGATCGAACTGCCCTAACAGATTGTACATAGAGCTGCCGTTTCCTTGGTATTGGAGCGTGAACGCCATCTTGCGGCCCTTGCTGTCAAACAAGGAGAAATTGTCAACGGTCAGATCCTCCAGCAGCGGAGACACCGACACAACAATTTTATTGAGCACGGCTCCCACCAAATGCAGCGAGGCCATAGGCGTTATATCAAACGCCACCGGCGCGGCCAGCTTGAACTCCTCCCTCGCCAAATCAAACGTATATCCCTTTCCAGGCACAATGGAATTCAGCGTCACCCGGTAACTCAATCCCTGATCCGCAGTGAGGAACGAATAGTTGGATTCCGGCAGACGACTGCCGCTAGGATCGAGCAGAATAACCTGCTGCTTCGTTAAGCTCGCCACCTTGGCGCTGAACTGAACCTTGAAGCCCTCCACAGTGACATTGCTGATTGCGGCCGTTATGATTTTCGATACTGGGAAAGAAAGCGGCTCATTGATCTGATACGAAACATCCGGCTTGTACTGAACCGTGTAGGTTTGCCCACCTGTAAATGTACCCGTCAATTCGTAACTCGCCCCTCCGTCAGCTGTAGCTGTCGAAGCCAAAGCAACCGACTCGCCAGAGGCGTTTTTGACGATAAAATTCCGCTTGCCGAGGCCGGGAATCGGCGCATCCAACTTTAACCTCAACACGGAAGCGTTCGCTTCAATTACGCTCAGCACCGGTGGCAGCGAGAAGGAAAGCGGGTTCATCGCGAACTCGTCCTTATTCAGCTGGATTGTGTACGAATGACCCGGAAGAAGTTTATTGCCAGGCACTCCGACCCGGTAGCTGGCCCCGCCATCCGCCGATTCGAACAAGTTCGGATAATAGACCGTTCCCGTTGCATCGGTAATGGATAAGCCCAAATAATTTTCGATCTCGGGAAAAGCCGGGCTGAATTTAAGCGTAAAATACCCGTCTTTTGTCACGTCCGCCACACTCGCAGAAATGGCGCGGTTCACATGGAAAGCAACTGGCGACTGGAACACGATGAACTCCTTTTTGAGCTCCACCGTATAGTCCGCGTTGCTCCCCAGCGTGACGCGAACCAGGTACGTTCGTCCACCATCTTGGGTGGATAAGGCCACTCCGCTCAGCCTGTTGCCTTGCGCGTCCTTAACAGTGAGATGCGCTGGCAGCAAACCCGGCACGGGATTTTCGAAGCGAAGCTCAAAGCCCGCATTCGTAACGCCCGTTATCGTTGTTGCCCCAGCATCTGTTGTAGGAGCGACCTGGAATTCGACTCCTTCCGCCGGCAAATGACCGTTCAGCTTCAGCCTGTAGTCTCCCCCCGGCAGCTGCGCTGACAGGCGGTACGTTTTCCCTCCATCGGTTGTGATCGCGGATGAAATGCTGGTCCCTTCTCCTGTCCCAGCGTTGATGAGGGCAAAACTCGCCGCATTGAGACCGTCTACCGCATAACTCAGCTTGGCGGTCAGACCGTCATTCGTTATCTCGTGCACCGACACCGTTGCCACGACAGGGACTTTGAAGGAAAGCACGTTCATATCGGTGTCCGCATCCAACGTCAAGCTGTAGTAACCCGGCTTGAGCGATGCGGATACGGAATAACTCGCTCCTGCTTCATCATTCATTACAACCTGCCCAATCGGTACCGCCGTTCCTTCAAACGCAGTTGTCAGCTTAAAGCCGAACTGCGTATTGATTTTCAGCGGCGGCGACATGACCAGCGTAAACCCGGTATAGGAAGCATCGATTACGGCATTTTTGGGATACACATAAATCGTCTTCGGAGCTCCAAAGTCGTATCCGTCAGCCTGAACCGACACGGAATAACTTTGGCCTCCCGTTCCGTCAAACGTCACGATGTAAATACGCTGTCCGGCATCCCAAACGGCGTCGATCACCGCAACGTCGTGGCCCGCTGCGTTCTTGACCGCGAAATTTTCTTTGGTCAGATTTTGCACGCCGGGATTCAGACCCGCCATGAACTGCGTTGGCCTCCGGCTCGCATTCCACAAGTTAAGTGTTGCGCTCACCAGCTTTGTCGGAGCTCCTAAGTTATAACCCGGCGCCGCAATGCCGAGCGTAAACGGTCCGCCAGCGTTCAATCCCGTCGTGAGCAGCACATAACTGGCTCCTCCGTCGGACGACATGGCGGAATCAATCGCAACCGCCGCTCCACTCCCATTGAACAGCTCAAAAGCCGATGCCTGGAGCCCCGGAATCTTCTGCTCAAAATGAACCGTCAGCCCGGTATAAGCTCCAGGGTAACCGTTGAACATTGTATATTTGCTCAGCTCGATCAGTTCGGGAACCGTGATCGTTCCTTGCACAATCCGGCCGTCGTACAGCTCGATTCGATATGAATATTGACCTGGCTCGGTCAAATTCGCCGCCACATCGAGCGTCAAGCCGTCTTGGCCAAGCTTGGCCGCATTCACTAGAACGTTCCCGCCGCTTGGACTTTGCAGCTTGATCTCGCTTGGCTCTACACTAGGGAACGGCTGTTGGAACTTAAGCTGGAAGCCATTCCGCGTCAGCCAGCCAATCGAGGAGGCCACCTGTTCCGGCTGTACCGCGATGGCAAGGGGCTCCGCGAATGTGTAACCTTCCACATCCAAGATCAATTCGTACATTTCGTTTTTATCCAGCGCCGCCCATAGCTCGAATTCCTTACCGGCAACAACTGTGTTCATCATGTCGATGCCGACAATTCCGCCCGAGCTGTTCTGCAAGCGGAAGTTCAAGGAGTCCAGATCGGGAACAGCCTGGTCAAGCGTAACAATAAATCCATAAGTGCGGACTTTTCGTACCGAAGGATTAATCTCAACTTTCTCCACCGCGGGTACGGTCACAGTAAGCGGCGTACCGAATGTATAGCCCGCCTGTTGAATGCGGAGCGTATACGTTTCTCCCACAAGCAGCTTTGCCGTAATGCTATAGGTGCTTCCCCCATCTGCGGTAACGGCATGGTCAACATCAACCGCTATCTCATCCCTATCCTGCAGTGTAAAATGATCCGCCGTAAGGCCCGGGACCGGCTGGTCTAGTGTGAAAGTGAAGCCGCCGGCCGATACGTCGCCAATACTCGGCGTCACGGCTCGGTCTCCCGGAACAGCTACCTCGAGCGCCGCTCCAAAGCTATAGCCGCTCCGCTCGATGACGAGCGTATACACGCCGCCTGGACGCAGTGCTGCGTCAACGGCATACGTGCCGCCCTCATCGTCAGTCGCCGCTCCGCCAATTGGAAGCGTTCCGACGCCTCTCTCAATCAGCGTAAAATCGGATGCCGACAGTCTTGCAACCGCCGGAGCCAGCGAGACCCGGAAGCCTGCGGTACCGATTCCGTACACAGTAGCGGTAACCGGCACCGCTTCAGGGTCCGTAACGGGAACAAACACTGTTCCCACGCCGCTGATACTGTAGCCTGGCTTGATGATGGAGAGCGAATATGTCGCGCCCTCCTGTAAGGCTGCGGATACGCGATAGGAGCTCCCATCGGAATCGGAAGCGGCGCTGCTAAGTTGCGCCGCTTCGCCCGTGCCGCTATTCAGCAGCACAACATGAGAAGTTTGCAATCCCGGCACCGGCTTGCTAAAGAGGATTCGGAAGCCTGAAACGCCGATATCTTGCATGGAATAGGTTACCGCGATGTCGTCAACCGGAGGAATCTCTGGAACACGGAACGTAACCGGTTCGCCAAAGGAATAGCCCGGTTGGGCAAGAGTAACCGTGTAAGACTCCCCTTCCCGCAACACGGCTGCAATGCGGTATGAATTGCCCTCATTGAGCGTACCGACGACCGTGATCGGCACGGCCTGGCCCTTTGCATCCGTAAGCGATAGAGCTGAAGCCGTCAAATTCGGCACCGGAACGCTGAAGCCCAGCATAAAACCTGCTGTTGACGGCTGGGATACCGCTACCGCCACCTGTTGAGCTGGTGGGTCAGTTGGCAGCGATGTCGGCGATGGTGTAGGTGAAGGTGATGGTGTGGGCGATACGGTCGGTGTAGGTGTGGCAATGCCGCCACCGCCACCTCCTCCGCCGCCGAATCCGCCGCCTGGAACGCCCATTCCTCCGCCGGCAGGCGTTTCAATGGTGTAAGCGCCGCGTTCCGTCTGCTCCACTTGATCCGGCTTCGTTGCGAATACGACGCCTGGAGCGTCAACGAGCGCTTTCATAATCTGGCCCGAGCCTTCTACACGAGTCATCCCATGCAGCTCCAGTTGGTTCACCAACACGCCCTCGCCAAGTGTAATCGTCGCCGCAGCGACGCCCTCCTTAACGATGATATTGGCGACTGCGCCAGCAAGCACTTTTACTTGCACATTGCTCGTAATCTCCACAATGCTGAATTCCCCGGACAGGGTGACCTCGCCGGTGGACGAGATAACCACTCCTTGAATACCGCTCTGGACATCCTCGCCTGGATTCGACAGTATCGCCGCGTTCGACCGGACGTCAAGCTGCCTTACGATGGTCCGATTGCCGACGACAACACGTACAATTCCGTCTGCCCGATCTACAATGACTGTTCCGAGCTGCGAATTGTTGAGATGAACGCTGTTTGGGCCGCCTCCATTAATCGACGTGCTGCCCAGCACCGTCACGTTTTCGAGAGTGACGTCCCCGTCGCCGACCTCTCGGCCGATGACCAAATTCCCTTTGACAACCAAATTCCGTAGCGTTGTGCCCGGCGCCTTAATCGTCAGGTCGCCCCCAACGGTATAAACGCCCGTTTCCGGTCCGTAAATACCTGCCGTGTTAACTGTTTTTGCCGGAAGCGAGATTCCTCCGCTCGCTTCCGTGACCGACCGCTTCCGAATGCGGTCCAGCAGTACAACCGCTTCAGCGCGAGTAAGCTGTTTATTTGGCCCGACCGTCCCGTTCGGAAAGCCTGTCATATACTCGTCGGACAAAAGAGCGCCGAGCGCATCCCGGCCATAACCCGGCACCAGGCTCGCATCCCGGAACGTCTGGAAGGGATTATTCCCCACCTTCAGCAGAGATGGGACAAGCCCCGCAAGCATCACTGCGGCTTCCGTCCGGTTAAGCGGCTTGTTCGGCCGAAACGTTCCGTCCGGGAAGCCTTTGACATAACCAGCCTGGAGCGCAACTCCAACCTGGGGTGCGAACCATGCCTCGGCAGGAACGTCGCTGAAGCTGAGAGCTGCCTTATCTTCATAGGCGAACAGCCGATTCACAAGCGCGATGAACTCGACTCGCGAAATAGGCCCATCCGGACGGAAGCTCCCATCTTGAAATCCTTTTATGTATCCTAATCCGATCCATTCCTTGAGCTGTTTTTCCGCCCAATGGCCGGATATATCACCTGCGGCCTCCTGCAGCTTACCCGCTGCCGCGCTTGAACCAGCAGCAGCAGCTGCCGCTTGGACTGGCTGCCCAAGCCCGGGCACAATGAGGCCCATAAGCAGGCTGACGATTAGCATTATGCTTATCGCCTGCCCCTTCCATATTGTTGTAGGACGTATGTTCACGTCGTATGATTCCCCTCTCCGCTCTCTTCATTGGCCTCTCTACGCATCCTAAAGTCGGTTATAAACAGGACTTTTTTCATAGACTTGTGCAGAGCTTTTCCCTATGAGTTTAACTAGAGCGAATAAAAGAATAATGAAAAGAAGAAGGGAGAAAATGAGAAAACCCGCGAAGCAACAAGGCTTCGCAGGTTTTTTTGGAGTCTAAAATTATTTTAGAAAAGGAAATATTTATCACGTTAATGATAGACTCAGATCAAACTTGAGGTGAATCAAAACTATTCGCGAACGTGGCAGGTCACTTCGCTGTTTGCAGCTTCTGACTTTTCAAATAAGATACAAACGCCTCAGCGCTCTCCTGAATCTTGGCCTCCTCCATGCCCAAAACCCCCTGCAGCAAAAATGGAGACAGGAAGCTCATACCGCACAGATTGGCGGTTGCCTGGAACGGACGGAGGAGTTCCTCCATCGTATAGCCGTTTCGCCCGCTGCTTTCGTAAGCTTCCGCCAGACCACCCGTGGATAACGCAAGCAGCAGTTCCTTGCCTTGCAGCTTGCTGCTGGCAGAACCATAAGCGAAGCCGTAAGTCAGCACGTCATCCAGCCATTGCTTGAGCAAAGCAGGAGAGCTGTACCAGTAAAAAGGAAATTGAAATACGATACGATCATGCTCGACGAGCAGCTGTTGCTCTTTTTCCACGTTAATTTTGAAGTCCGGGTATTGTGCGTACAGATAATGGAGCGTCATACCCTCTTCTTGCTGAAGTCGCTCCGCCCAAGTTTTATTGACCTTCGATTGCTCCAGATTTGGATGCACCACGATTACTAACGTTTTCATTTAAAGTTCCTTTCTATGGCGAGGCTACATTTCGTTACCTCATAATTTATTGTTGTTGAAGTTTAACCGAAAAGGAGCCCTTTTATTATAAAAGCGCGGTCGGGTAGCAATTCCCAAGGCCAAACGCCTGAAAGTCGGCGATTTAGCATTTCATTCAGCACTCCCGTATGGGGGGAGCGACACAAAAAGGCTGCCAACCAACTGGCAGCCTACTACAAGTTTTAATCTATGCTCTCGCACGTGGAGCGACCAGCGCTAAGCCCGAGCCTGGGCCGATCAGGCCGGTTTCAATCCACGCTCCCCGTGCGGGAGCGACCATTGATTCGCAGGCCAGCGCTCATTTCTCCGGTAGTTTCAATCCACGCTCCCGCACGGGGAGCGACAAGTTCATTCTGTTCAAAGCCTCGGCAGCTTACCCGTTTCAATCCACGCTCCCGCACGGGGAGCGACTACAACCTTCAGCATCACGATGAAAAGGATGACGTTTCAATCCACGCTCTCGCACGGGGAGCGACCGTTCTCACCTCCCCCTTACCCACAGTTGTTTGAGGTTTCAATCCACGCTCCCGCACGGGGAGCGACTCGATGACTTCTAGGTCTACCATACCGATGTAGCTGTTTCAATCCACGCTCCCGCACGGGGAGCGACCCATTGCAGGCGTGGACTATCAAATCGTAGATATAGGTTTCAATCCACGCTCCCGCACGGGGAGCGACCTATCAGCAGGAGACGGGGCCGCGCGGTCTGCCGGTTTCAATCCACGCTCCCGCACGGGGAGCGACGATCTATCACATAAAACAGAGGAGATGGGCCAGTGTTTCAATCCACGCTCCCGCACGGGGAGCGACAGTACACGCGCAACGTGGCTGTGAACATCGTCGACGTTTCAATCCACGCTCCCGCACGGGGAGCGACCAACATGGAAAACTTAGAAGCGATCAAAAGCGCCGTTTCAATCCACGCTCCCGCACGGGGAGCGACCCCTCCCTGTCTACGTCATGCAGGAAACGACAGAGGTTTCAATCCACGCTCCCGCACGGGGAGCGACACTATTACGAGCTGTTCTTCCAGTGGATGTATTTTCGGTTTCAATCCACGCTCCCGCACGGGGAGCGACATAAAGAGGAGTGGATAATCTTGTCTTATGGACTCGGTTTCAATCCACGCTCCCGCACGGGGAGCGACCATTTGCCGTATCGGCGTTGGTAGTAATGACACGGTTTCAATCCACGCTCCCGCACGGGGAGCGACAGCTGCTGCTCCATCTGCTCCAGGCGATCCCGACGTTTCAATCCACGCTCCCGCACGGGGAGCGACGTATTCTTCGTAACTATCTAAACTTTCGTGTAAAGTTTCAATCCACGCTCCCGCACGGGGAGCGACTTGAAATCAGTTCGCAATGCTGCAAGAGATCGTGTTTCAATCCACGCTCCCGCACGGGGAGCGACTCTTTATGAAGTGGAAGTCGATCGCGTTATGAAAGTTTCAATCCACGCTCCCGCACGGGGAGCGACATACAGATGGCACGCTACGCAATTTAACACCAAGGTTTCAATCCACGCTCCCGCACGGGGAGCGACTCGGGCAGCGTTGAATGAAGCTGCTGCATCCAAAGTTTCAATCCACGCTCCCGCACGGGGAGCGACGCCATGTAATTCCGCCAGTATCCATCGCTAGGTAAGGTTTCAATCCACGCTCCCGCACGGGGAGCGACATTCGACGACGGGCTGCTGCCCCTTGACGTCAAGTTTCAATCCACGCTCCCGCACGGGGAGCGACAAGTCAACCTCTGATACTCTTGCCCGACGATTGGGTTTCAATCCACGCTCCCGCACGGGGAGCGACCTAGACCTGCTAGACCAGTCAGCGAGGGCGGCAGTTTCAATCCACGCTCCCGCACGGGGAGCGACTGATGAGCTTTTTGGTGGAGGTCAACGAGCGAGATGTTTCAATCCACGCTCCCGCACGGGGAGCGACGTCGATTTATCATATAAAACAGAGGAGATGGGTGTTTCAATCCACGCTCCCGCACGGGGAGCGACGGAGTACTACGAGCAGTTTTCCATTACCCCTGAGGTTTCAATCCACGCTCCCGCACGGGGAGCGACTTGGAGTCGTAACCTCAGTAGTTATAGCCTGATGTTTCAATCCACGCTCCCGCACGGGGAGCGACCAAAAGAATCAAACAATCTGTTTGGGATAAAGGGGTTTCAATCCACGCTCCCGCACGGGGAGCGACTCAAGATCCCGTTCGTTCAGAGCGTGGTCAAAATGTTTCAATCCACGCTCCCGCACGGGGAGCGACTGCTATAGATGGAGATGCGGAATAAAGGTAACGGTTTCAATCCACGCTCCCGCACGGGGAGCGACGGTACAAAACAGATTAGGTTTGGTTCGGTTGAAAGTTTCAATCCACGCTCCCGCACGGGGAGCGACGCGTAAACGATCGGTGAACCCACCCCACTGGGTAGTTTCAATCCACGCTCCCGCACGGGGAGCGACTTTGAGACATGTGATTTGATTTTGGCGAGGGGGGTTTCAATCCACGCTCCCGCACGGGGAGCGACGAGACGATGTTTAGTATGTCACACAACTCACGGTGTTTCAATCCACGCTCCCGCACGGGGAGCGACGCCCATCGTTTTCTTGAATTCGAATCCCTCAAAAGTGTTTCAATCCACGCTCCCGCACGGGGAGCGACAGCATACCTCAAAAACCCTGGCTGCGCCTGGGTTTAAAGCCCCAAAAGTGCGAACCTCTTGAAAAGGGCTTCAAAATCAGATTTATTTTCGACTCAAAATGCGAAATTCCTTGCTATTACTGAGGTGCGAACCTCCCAGGAAATTCATGTGAGCTTGGGGTTCGCACCTAGTTTACCTTTTCCTGACAGAGAGGTCTATCCTTAGTTTCAAACCCTCTCCACTAAGCGGATTAACCGTACAACATCAAAAAAAGCCTGCCGCGTTTGCAAAACGGGCAAGCTTTTTGATCAACAGCAGCTCTAGTTCTCGACTGCCTGATTATTCCTGGATATAACTGCAGCAGTAGTCCGTAACCGTATTGATGATAAGCTTGAACTTAGCGTTCGCAGGAACAGTGAACTCGCCCTCGCCCTGAATGGTGATCCATTCCTCGTTGCCAGGAAGCTGCACTTTCAGATCTCCGGCCAAAATTTCCATGATCTCCTTGCTGTCCGTACCGAATTCATATTCGCCTGGGAGCATGATACCAAGCGTTTTTTTGGTGCCGTCTGGGAAAATAACGGTGCGGCTCGTAACTTTGCCGTCAAAGTATACATTTGCTTTTTTTACAGCGGTGACGTTCTCGAATTGGGACATAGAAGTTCGATCTCCTTCGTGGTGGTTTGACCGGAAACAGCATCTGCATCACACGCTGTACCTTAATTCTTTACCGCTTTAGCATATCACAAGATTCAGTACAGAAGAAGCCGAAAAAGGCTTCTGCCTCTTCCGGCTTCATCTCTTCACAGTTAAGGCGAATTAGATAAGCTCTTTCACCTTCGCAACAACATTTTCTACCGTGAAGCCATATTCCTTAATGATGCGGTCTCCAGGAGCGGATGCGCCAAAGGTGTCAATACCGAGCACCGCGCCGCCGTCGCCTGTATAGCGATGCCAGCCGAATGGATGCGCCATTTCGATGGCCAGGCGGGCTTTAACTTCCGGCAAAATAACCGAATCACGGTATGCTTTGTCTTGTTTATCGAACAGATCCCAGCTCGGCATGCTGACAACGCGAGCTCCAATGCCTTCTTCAGCCAGAGCTTTCTGAGCCGCTACTGCCAGCTGTACTTCGGAGCCAGTCGCCAGAAGCTGTACTTGAGGCTTGCCTTCAGCAGCTTCGGAAATGACATAAGCGCCGCGCTTGATGCCTTCACGAGCTTTTTCAGCAGTGCCTTCAAGAATCGGCAGGTTTTGACGAGTCAGAACCAGCGCAACCGGATTTTTCTTGTTTTCCAGCGTGTAGGCCCAAGCTGCCGAAGTTTCATTGCCGTCAGCCGGACGAAGCACAGTCAGGTTTGGAATGACGCGGATACTTGCCAACTGCTCGATTGGCTCATGTGTCGGGCCATCTTCGCCTACCGCGATGCTGTCATGCGTAAGCACATAGGTAACTGGCAGGCTCATCAGAGCAGCCAAGCGGACTGCAGGGCGCAGGTAGTCGGTGAACACGAAGAACGTGCCGCCAAATATCTTCATGCCTTGATGCAGCGCAATACCGTTCATCGCAGCAGCCATGCCGAATTCACGAATTCCGTAATAGATGTTGCGGCCGGCATAGTTGTTCGCCGTGAAGACGTCGATGCCTTTCAAATGGGTCATCGTGGAGCTTTCAAGGTCAGCGGAGCCGCCTGCAAGCGCCGGTACATTTTTTGCCAGGCCGTTCAGCGCGTTACCAGAAGCGACGCGAGTCGATACCGGTTTGTCTTCGGTCGTGTAAGCTGGAAGGTCTGCATCCCAGCCTTCCGGCAGATCGCCATTGATGGCGAGCTTAAACTGTGCAGCGAGCTCTGGGTAAGCTTGCTCGTACTTGGCGAACAGCTCGTTCCAAGCAGCGTTGGCTTGCTCTCCCTTTTGCTTCACATCAGCAAAGTTGGCGCGGACTTCGTCTGGTACAAAGAATGGCTCCTCGGAAGCCCACTCGTAGAATTTCTTAGTCAGAATCGTTTCATCAGCACCCAATGGGGAGCCGTGAGGGCCGGCATGTCCACCTTTGCCGCCTTTGTTCGGGCTGCCGTAACCGATGACCGTCTTAACTTCGATCAGCGTCGGCTTGCCAGTCTCAGCTTGCGCCTCGGCAATCGCTGCAGCCAGCGCGTCGAGATCATTGCCGTCCTCAACACGCAGCACTTGCCAGCCATAACCGTCAAAACGCTTCGCTACGCTCTCGGAGAAGCTTAGATTGAGATCACCATCAAGCGAAATATCGTTGGAATCATACAGCATGATCAGCTTGCCGAGTCCAAGATGTCCCGCCATGGAAGCCGCTTCGTTCGAAATACCTTCGGACAGATCGCCGTCTCCACAGATAACATAAGTGAAGTGATTGATCAGATCCATGCTGTCTTTATTGTAAGTTGCGCCCAAATGAGCTTCTGCCATAGCCATGCCAACACCCATGCCCATACCTTGTCCAAGTGGACCGGTCGTAGCGTCAACACCTGCTGTATGGCCGTGTTCCGGATGACCAGGGGTTTTGGAGCCCCATTGGCGGAAGCTCTTCAGATCGTCGATTGACAGATCGTAGCCAGACAGATGCAACAGGCTATAAAGAAGCATGGAACCATGACCAGCGGACAGCACGAAGCGGTCACGATTGATCCAGGTTGGATTGGATGGATTATGGTTCATCGTTTTAGCAAACAGTTGGTAGCCCATTGGAGCTGCGCCCATCGGCATTCCCGGGTGGCCGGATTTTGCCTTCTCGATTGCATCGATGGAAAGCGTACGGATCGTTGTAACTGATAGTTGGTCAATTGTAGCTTGGGTAATGGCCATTAAAAATTCTCCTCCTATTTTAGGCGGTTCAAATTGTTGAGTTTGATCTTTCGCGCCGCCTTGCAAGCGCCTCGGATGTGAAACATTGTACCACTCTGAATATGCCAATGCCATCGGACAGGCCCTGACACACCATGAAAGTTTCATGAATGCCTGCAAAAGAACCATCATTTTCCAACGAGAGCATCTGCTCCAAGCAAGTTAGCCGTGGAAAACGACTGTTTTGTTCTGATGGACAAGAATGCGATCCTCAGCATGCCATTTGACAGCACGAGCCAGAACGACTCGCTCGATCGTGCGGCCTATACGCTTAAGGCTCGGTACATCGTCCCGATGGCTAACCCGCTGCACGTCCTGCTCGATGATCGGACCGCCGTCAAGTTCTTCCGTCACATAGTGTGCGGTAGCTCCGATAATTTTTACGCCGCGGTTGTAGGCTTGCGCATAGGGCTTGCCGCCAACAAATGCCGGCAGGAAGGAGTGATGGATATTGATAATCCGGTTCGGGAACTGCTCGATGACTTTAGGGGAAACGATCTGCATGTAGCGGGCCAAGACGATCAGATCCGCATTGCGGCCAATCGTCTCTAACTGCTTGCGCTCAGCCTCCGCCCTTGTCTCAGGCGTAATCGGAATATGATGGTAAGGAATGCCGAATGATTCCACCAGCTCGCGCATGTCCGGATGATTGCTGATAACCATAGCAATCTCGACATCCAAGTCTCCTGCCTGCCACTGCCAGAGCAGTTCCAGCAAACAGTGATCCTCCTTGGAAACAAAAACGGCCAGACGCTTCTTGCGGCTAGCGCGGAACGTATGCCATTTCATCTCGAAACGGTCGGCTACACGGGTAAAGTCCTCCTGTAAAATTGGGAGCTGTGTGTCCATATCAGCCAGATCGAATTCGAAGCGGATGAAGAACATACCCCCTTCTGGATCCATCGTGTACTGGTCGGATTGAACAATGTTCGCGCCATGTTCATAGAGAAACTGGGATACTGCGGCGACGATGCCAGGACGATCAGGACAGGAGATCAGCATACGAGCCCGGCCAGATTTGGCTCCGGTATCCGCTTGTGGAGATTGGTAAGAGTGAGGCATAGGATTAAAGACTTCCTTCCATGAGGGTGATAGTAGTTATAGGTGCCGGCTTTTGAGCAGTCCAGCACTAAAGTCGTAAGATGTCGACAAAGCACAGAAAACCGCCGGGATGAGAAGGGCCAGGCAGACTGCTAATCAGCAGTTCGCGAAAGCTTCCACTCCGTCAGTTGTCCCTGTGCCTTAAGCTTGGGAGGTCGTCATGCCTGCCGAATAGTTATCGGGCGTTGACCAATACCTTCTTGCCAGCAAACCAATAAGTAATAAGTTGATTGAGCTCTTCCTCCGCCGTATCCGGGAACTCCCCGGCTTCACGTACAAGATCATAAAGACGCTCCATCGGCTCGCGCGGGTCAGCCTTGCGGGCTTTGGCGTCGCTTTTGATCGTGTCCCACACGGATAACACATAGGTGCGACGGTCGATCTCTTGTTTACCAAAGAAGTCATGCAACTTCTCCAGCTGATCGTAAAAACGCTCCCCGAAACGCTCCATGCCGTCGCCGCGCAGCAAGGCAATTTCTGCCTCATACATTGGGCGCTGCTTTTTAGGGTCCTTGCCAATCCATGGTGTTTCAAGAATGAACGGGCGCCCAGCAAGCGCTTCGTGATGGACGATGGCGTGGATGGCATCATAACCGAGCCAGCCCGATCCGATCGGAGTATGACGATCCTTATGGGCGCCGACAGGATTTTTAGTATCGTTAACGTGGACGACTGCAGCCTTGTCCAATCCGACAATGCGGTCGAACTGTTCCAATACGCCGTCTAAGTCGCCAGCGAGATCATAACCTGCATCATGCATATGGCAAGTGTCCAAACATACCGTTAGGCGGTTATTGTTATGAACCTTGTCCATAATTGCTGCAAGCTCCTCGAACGAACGACCGATTTCGGTCCCTTTTCCGGCCATCGTCTCGAGCGCGATGTTAACATCGGTCTCTTCCACGCCGGAAAGCACCTCGTTCAAGCCCTCAGCAATCCGGTTAATGCCGAATTCTGCATCCTTATCGGTATAAGCACCTGGATGGAGCACGATGTTGCGGACTCCGATCGCATGTGTACGGCGGATCTCCTCCTGCAAAAAGCGAACAGCAAGCTCAAACGTATCTTCCTTGTAGGAGCCAAGATTGATAATGTAAGGCGCATGCACGACAATTTCACCGATGCCCGCACTTTCCATAAGCTGCTTGCCTTCTTCAATATATAGAGAATCAATCGGTTTACGCCTCGTATTCTGCGGCGCACCGGTATAAATCATGAATGAGCTGGAGCCGTACGAGATGGCCTCCTGCGTTGCTGTAACAAGCCCCTTATCGCTGAAGGATACGTGAGAGCCGATTTTAAGCATGCTTCAACCGCCCCTTTCGAAAATTGGTGAGAAAACAATTAGTTTTATTCTACAGGGTGCGTCGAAATAAAGCTAGGAATCGGCTATAATTTGGATTGAGGTGACATCGTTAATGAAACATATTCCAGATTGGTTCATGTACTTCATCGTTTTTTGGGCGTTTGTCATGGTTGGCTCAATGTCTGTCGGCGGATACTTCATGTTTCGCAAATTCCTGAAAGTGCTTCCCAAAAGAGATGGAAAGTCCAAGTTGGACTGGCAGAACTACTGGGTTGAGCGCAGCCGCAGCTTATGGACAGATGACTCCAAGGAACTGCTAGATGAACTGGTCGCTCCCGTTCCAGGGCCTTTTCGCGACATCGCCAAACATTCAATTGCTGCGCGAATCGGACAAGTTGCCGTCGAGAGCGGCTCGACTGAAGTTACTCGTGCCCACTGCATAGAAGGCTACATTCGCGCTACGCCCAAGAGGGATTATAGAAGTCTTGTTACATTCCTCGACAAGCGCGGCATCGATTATTCCGCTTATCGGCATTTACTCAACCGATAGTTGCAGCCCGCTGCGAGGTAGTCTTTCCGTTGTCTACCGTTTAGATCTTCTCGTTTCAACTGGCCCAGCCCATGGATTGGCAAACTCTCTGTCAGGGTAATGGAAAGTACTTACGACTACCTCGGAGGTGCTGACCATGAATCTGATCCTAACCCGCCGTCCAAGCGGCAAAAAAAGAAATAGCTTTGCTCCTGCTAGCTTGACTCTAATGGCCATGTTGATGCTCGCCGCAGGCTGCGGTGCAAACCCAAATGACACTGCCAATGCTCAAAATGTAAACGGTGGTGGTATAGTCGATAGCTCTTCTGGCGTCTCTCCCGATTCGGCAGGCAAGCCAGTGGCCCAGGCTACCCCTATTCCGGACAAGCCAGCAACAAGCACAAGCAAACCTGCCACTCAGTCCCAGAAGCAGCAAGGTACCGGTATATTCAACGGTCTCGCAGACGGACATTCCGCCGAGATCAAGACCGACACTGACACAATTGTATTTCAAGCATCTACAGAGCAAATTGAACGAATGAACAAGTTTGAATTCGGTGATCCAGTCAGCTTTAGTTATATAGTGAAGGTAATTAACAGCGAGACCGAAGGGAAAATCAAACAGCCTTGGATTGTTGAAATTAAAAAAGAGTCTTAATGGGCTATTTCCGGATCTAAAAAAATAGTTGTGAACGGAATTATAGGAATGGAGGCTGGTAGCAATGAGAATCGCGATTACCGGCGGGACCGGCTTTATCGGACAGGCTTTAATGAAAGCCTTAATGAGCTTGGGACATTCCGGCTGGATCATTTCTCGCAGTCTCCCTGACAAAGCTCCTGGAAACGGGTCAACCCCCGCCGGGGGCTTTGTTCGTGTAAGCTGGGGCCAACTTGAGGCCTCGCCCCAATTGCTGAATGGCGTTGAAGCCGTCATCAATTTGGCAGGAGAAACGATCAGTCAGCGCTGGACGGAAACAGCCAAAAACCGGATTCGCAGCTCAAGAGTGGAAACTGCGGCTAAGCTGGCTGATATATTGAGCCAAGCCGACATCATGCCCAAGATACTCGTTCAGGCTTCCGGAGTTAATGCCTATGGCTTTTCGGATTCTGCAACCTTTACGGAAGAGAATCCGACCGCAGAAGAGGATTTCCTAGCATCGGTTGTGAGAGATTGGGAGCATGCCGCAAAGGCCATTCCTGCTGAAAGAAATGTCACTCTCCGCTTTGGAGTTGTGCTGGGTAAAGATGGTGGTGCTCTGCCTCGTATGCTGCTTCCTTTTCGCATGATGGCCGGTGGACCACTCGGTAGCGGAAAGCAATGGATGTCTTGGATCCACCTTCAGGATCTGGTTCAGCTGATCATCCATTCGCTAAACAGCGTAACGCTTGAGGGAGTCGTCAATGCAACAGCTCCTGAACCAGCGCGCAATAGCGAATTCGGGAGGGCTGCCGCCAAGGCGCTTGGCCGCCCCTACTGGCTTATCGCCCCAAGCCCTCCGCTGCGTCTTGCACTGGGTGAAATGTCTGATTTGCTGCTTAAAGGTCAGAGGGTTGTACCTGCCAAAGCTTTGGCGGACGGCTTCCGTTTCCAATTCCCTTCCATCCAGGAAGCGCTTGATAATCTGCTGGCGCGAAGCTAACTTGCTGCACTTATCCTTAAGAGTGCATGATGACTAGTGGTTTTCCCAGGAGTTGAAGACTAACTACATTGTGGTCCTTTGAAGCATGATCTGAAATTGTTGGCACTTAATCTCCTGTCTGTAATGCATACGTATACCCTTTAGTACCAGCAAGCTGGAGAACATCCCCGTTCTCCAGCTTGTAGCTTTTGTACGGGATCATGACTTGGCCGTTTAGCAACGAGCCATTTCTTGATCCGAGATCCTTGGCATGACAGCCATTTGGCCTGCAATCAAGCTCGATATGCAACCGGGATATACCATGTGAGGAATCTACCCATTGCGCCGAGTCTGATGAACGACCAATGTTGCATATACCTGAGGGAAGATCATAGCTTTCTATACTGCCATCGCGGGAGCGAATAAGGCGAGTGCTCTTCTCGATGCTGCCGAGCTCAGAAGGCTTTCCTTCCAGCAACACCGTGCGTTCCGAAGCTGGAGCCGCCTTTTCGGAGTATAATGAGCTCGATCGAACAGGCTGGGATACTTGGGATGAATAGGATGCTTTTGGTGCTTGGGATGCTTTTGGTGCTTGGGATTCGTAGGGCAAGTTGGACGAGTGGGATTCGTTGAATTCATGGGATTTATGAACTCTATGGCCAGCTGGCGATTCATTGTTAGAAAAAATGCTCCAACCCGCTCTAGCCCCACCTTCTGTTGCAAGCTGCCCCTGAAAATTTGTCGGTCGCCAACGCGGCTCCTGCTTGAATGCGAGTGGTCCTGAATCAGGCTCGAACATCGAACCTGACCCAGCAGCTTGTTCCCCCTCGTGACCCTCTGCCACCAGTACATGTTCATCTCTTCTTCGCCAAATATATAGGATTAATACAAAGGCCAATACAACAATCCCGGAGCATATAGTTATGTTCGAGCGCGTAGGATTGTCCAAATAAAGCAGCTTCCATGGAACAGCAGCTCCAACCACAGTTACCAATGTCAGCACCCCGCGGTTCAGCGGTTTTTTTCCGCTTATCTCTTCCACTTGCGTACAATCTCCTTGGTCGGAATAACGGAGTGGAAATAGCTCATCTGAAGAGCGAATTCCGGGCATGCCACCTCGAGCATTTACGTACTCGCCGTGACCATTCTCCTCCGGCAGATGTTTACGTACTAGCGCATTGGCTGCTCCCATCCCCTCTAGCTGGCGTTGCTCATCCCTCTTCCTAACATCTAGGGAGTAATTAACGAATGGTTGAGCCATCTCGCGGATCTCTTCTGCGACTTTTTGTCCTTGGCGCTCTGACGTGGCTGCCGATAAAGATAACAGCCTATTTTTGAGACGGGAAAGTGGGATCTTCTCGTCCCCGATCTCCTTCAGAACAGTCGGAAGATCTGCATCAATGCGGCGCGTCGATCCCGCACAAATCGCAGCTAAAGCAAGCAGTCTCGCACGTAGGGGCAACTCCGGAATCGTCTCTGCGCACAAAGGAACGTACACTAACCCCAAATCGTTCCATGCTTCACCTACAAAGATATACGACTCATCCAACAGCAAATTGTCGGCTACCAGTAAACAGGAGCGACATTCTTCTACCGACGAAACAATGCCATAAAGCAGAAGATAAAGATCCTCTGGCTCCTGTAATCCTTCCACGAGCTGCTTCAGCATTCTTTTGCCAGTAAGCCGGTAACGCAAGCGAACTTGGCCGTTAGTATCCTCCCATTCCATAGGCAGAAGACCACCTACTGAAACCTCCTCCAGCATTGCCAGCTCCACTTCTTCCAGCTCGCTTCTGGCCAGCCCCCCGTCGCGTGACAGAATAAGCTCATGCTCACGATTCCACTCAAAATCAACCTGAAATTGACGCATGGTTCCTCTCCTTCCCCCTAACCTCTTTAAACATCAATTTCCACTGCTCTAGTCTCTATCCCAACAGCTGCATTGCGATTGCCGCAGGCATTACAGCTATCATAAAAGGAAAACGAACTGTTCGCTGAGACATAGAGTTATCGTTATATCGATCGAAATTAGAGCTGATTCGACGGCGCAGCTTAACAGCCAGCAAATAAATACCGCCTCCGATTCCTCCCAAAAGCATGGAATAAAGCAGCAGCTCAAGGACAGAGGCAGCTCCTGCCCATGCCCCAATCGCACCGAACAGCTTCACATCACCAGCTCCGATACCTCGGAGAAAATAGAGCAGCAAGAGTGGAATAAACCCGGCAGCCGCTCCCAGAGCAGCTTTCCCTAAGCCACTTAAACCTCCTATAGAAACATGTATCAGCAGTCCTGCGACAAAAAAGCCACCTGTAAGCTTATTCGGAATACGCATCGTGCGCACATCGCTCCAGAATGCCGTTCCAAGGAGCAAGGCGGTCCCGGCCCAAATCAAGCTTGTCACTTGCTTCCCCCCTTTCATTTGCACTAGCCCCTTTTGCACTATTCTCTATTGCACTGCCCTTATTGCACTGGCCTCTATTGTGGACTTTGCACAATCAGCTCTTTTTTTTATCAACATGAAAGGGCATAGTTGCGCTTCCACCATCCGAGCTTGTCACAACAACCTCCCATATCCCGGTAGTCGTATTACCGGATACGAGCCAGGTCCACTCAACTCTGCCCGTCGAATCAGCGGTTTTTGTACCGACTTGGCGGGAAACGCTGTTGCCGCTTTTGTAGCGCACCTCAAGCGTAACCTGCACCCCTGGGGATGCCTGGGCAGTTAACGTAGCCTTTCGGCCTGGTCGGGCTGGCACCGGCGTCAAACCCGTGATTCGGACACTGCCCACTCCCGCCTCAGCAGGTTTACTTGAAGAGGCTGGCATCGTATCCGGTATCCATACCCGCTCTGATGCCGTGCGGCGAAGTACAATTCTCTCCCCTGTAAAAGGAACTCGAATCGGAAATTCATACTCCGCTTCGAGAAGAATAAAGTTGTTTTCCCCGGATTCAAGATCCGGCAGTTGAACTCGCGATAGCCTAAGTCTACTGCTCTGCAAGGAGGTGTCCTCAGCCATTTTAAGCAATAGCGGCTCAAGTACCGGGCGGGCAGCCACACCTGTCGCCCAATCTGCTGCCGGTTTCCAGTCGCCCTTAAGCACTGCCTCAGTCAATGGACCGGCAGGTTCAGGCAACTGACCCGCAACCTGTGCAGCGATTTCAGTCCACCCCGGCAATGGCAGTTGGCTAACCGGCTGGACGGCCCCCACTCGCGCCGCAACCTCCTTCTGCAGCAGCATCGCCGGCCTTATGTGCGCAGCAATCTGCTTGGCTGTGCCGTCAGCCGTCCTTTGCAACGCTGTTTCCGCTGCGGAAAGCTGAATAAACACTGTCAAAAGCACGAGCAGCAGTAGGAAAACAGGTAGAACAAGAGCTGCCTCCAGCAGCATAGAGCCTTTCTGGCCTCGCAATAGTCTGCTTTGTTTTATTTTAGTAAGACCATCCGGCAAGCGAAGTCGCTTCATATCGCCCTCCCGTTACTTGACCTTCCAATGCTTCTCCGTACCGGATCAGCTTCGTCAATCCCGGTAAAAACCACAGCGGCAACGAGCCTTGAAGTGCCACCGACGCGCCGGTAGAAACCTCGGAAAGCCGAGCCCCCGTACGATGCTCAATAAGCCCGATCATACGGCTTAGCTGTGAATCGCCGGAGCCATGCATGAGTGAAAACAACCTCAAATAATCAAGATAGGTTAATCTTACAGGTACGTACTTGGAAAGCTCTGCCTCACCAGTAGCAGCCAAAGACTGTATATCTGCAATTGCTTGCCGCAATCCATAAACTCCCGCCATGGCGAGTATAAGGAGCGGATGACCGGCACCTCGGCTTTCCACCAAACCTTCCATCGTTCGAATCGCTAGTCGCAGCGCGAAAAGCTCCCCATAAGCAGCAGCTAGATTGCCAGCAGGATTAACCATCCCATATAAAATGTATTCCAGCTGCTGATTGCTGATAGAGGTCAGTTCGGACGCCGCATCTTGAGCCATTCCGCCAGTTAACAGTGTTTGCAGCATACGGGGATCCATCGAGGTGAATCTGCGGGCACCATATTCCGCTGCGAGCAATCGCTCGCCTCCTTGGGCTAATATCGCGGACATTCCATCCAGTACCCCGCTGCCGAGCTTCTGCGAGTCTGATATAGCTTCATCCGAATTAGCCGGCTTGCTTGACGCAGCGAAATCCCACTCCACCTTCGATTGATCCTGCTCTACTCTATGACCGCTTGCATCTCCTTCCATTCCACTAGCTCCCTCGGATGCGCTTTCAGATTCCTCTTGCGATGCGGCCAAAGCTTCGTTATAGGTTCTATTTCCCTTAGCCAGTTGGTCGACCTTCTGAAATTCCTTTAGCTCAGCCTCCGCGGCTTTCAAGCTATTAAATCCATCCAGCAGCTCTCTTGCTTGCTTCCATAGCGAAGCAGCCTTTTTCTTCTCAGCTGCACGCAGTTCCTTGCCGCTATCTGCATTCATCACCTTGCTCCTAAGCTGCTCCTGCTCCTGCTCAGGCTCTACGTAAGCCCGCCAGTAAAGCGACAGCCGCTCTTGCAAATCAGCGACATCACCTTGCAACAATGGGATCAACGCCGGATTGCGTTGCTGGAGCGCAACCTCCAAACGGTTGCCTGCCGACCTTGCATCAGCTGCAAATAATCGAAAGCGTTCTGCTTGCTTAGTCAAATCCTGTTCTATCTCCTGAAACCAAGGTTGCCCTAACAGCAGGCTAGAGGCATCTGCGATGTCTGCACCTATACTCGGTACAGCTCCCCTGTTGTCGGGAGCTTTGCCAGCAGCCGCTTCGCCTGGAAGAGCACGATTTCCTGAAGTTGCGCCGGATGGCTTAGCTGCGAGAACCTCAAGAGCTTTTTCTTCCTGCAGCGCAAGCTTCAGTTGAATCACCGCCTGTTCAATCAGCCGCTGATGCTGGTCTGCCGCTGCTGCCAGATCAAGCAGCCCCCCCGCAACATCACCCGCATCGGTTTCATATTGCTGGATTAATACCGTATTAAGCTCAGGCGGCGGGGGAAGCACCGGTGAAACTCCGGGCAGAGAAGGCGGAATTGCCTGTACGGCCGCTTCATAAGCCGCGGTTGCTGCTTTATCCACTGCAATCCAGCCAAGATAGCTGCCATAGCCTCCTACTACAGTTGCGAAATCGACTGTATTCGTTCCGGCACTTGTTCCAGCTCCTGATAACGGAACGAGATTGTCGGCCCCGGTTTCTTTGGCCAACACAGATGCAGCCTCCAGATGATTAATCATTTTCTCCAGTGCCAATTGCCGCTTGTCAAAAATCTTCTCCGCATTCTGGAGAGTATCAACGGCGCCTGCAGTCTGCTCCATGGACTGTGCAAGCGGCCGAAATTTATCAAACAGCTCGATTGTGAGATCAATCGGTCCTTTATACTTCATCTCCTGTTCGACCTGACGGCGAAATACCGGCCATTCCCCCAGCATGAGAGCGGGCTGTACCGACTTGTTATCAATGCTCATTTGAATCATGTCTAAATTCCTTTTTGACTCCACTTCGCCCGTAAAGCTACCTGTTGTAGAGCCTTGCCCACCAAGACTACCGCTTACCGCTGTCTCCAGAAGCTCTTCTGGACTGCTGCCGCCTCGACCGAACAAGCCGTATTGCTCGTACAGAGCTTCATCATAGGCCGATAGAACAGAGCGAACAGAAGACTGAGCCATGCTGTCCAGTTTGTAGTTGAAAGCGGCGATCCGAGAAAAATCAATGAGCAGCGCCATCAAAAGCAGCACCCCAGATACAATCATGCATGTCCAAACTGTAACAGCTCCCGAAGTTCCCGATAGTCGAACTTCTCTCCAGCCAGCCATACGCTTAAGGGCGGCCCGCTGCATAGTCTGTCAACGCCCTCCCAGCCGATGCAGCCTTCATATCTCGGGATGCCTGGAATTTAGCCGTGTAATATCGCACCAAATCTACACTCCGTATAAACTCTACCGGGTCTGTTACAATCGCGGATGCCCTGACCACTCCCGACTTGCCGCTCCTGGATGGAATTCCAATCGGGAGCCGCAAACGAGTCTCAGCTTGCCGGTTCAACACTCCGCGCTTATACATCATTTCGCCGCGTAGCTGCGAGGATAATCGGCTCGCAGCCCTATACAACTTGCTCGCTGCAAGCGAATCCGTCGCTGCTCCATTCCCTCCTACAGGTAGCGCTACAGTGACTGATGCCCGTTGCCCGCCCTCATGGGCCCCAAGCTGTAGCAAGCTCTGCAGCATGTTATCCTCTGCGAGCCTCCAGTACAATCCGTCATCTGCTCCTGCGGCAGGCAGGCCGGAAGCCCCTCGCTTGCTGTTGTCCCAGTGCAGAACAGCTGCTTCAGAGGCCCGGGCGGCTCCACTCTGGGCAACACCGCCCTGAAAGATGATTAGAACAGCTATAAGCCAAAGCAAGGTTGTAGTCATCAATAGTGGGAACACCGACACTGCCTCCAGCGTGTGGTTTCCCCGATTATCGGCCGCGAATCGACGCCACCACCCGTTGCCCGCCCTATTCAAAAATCGTGTTCGCCTGATCATCTGCTTTACCCATCAGGTTATTGACCAGACCAATGATCCAATCCTTGAACAACAAGGCAATAATAATAATAACTGCGATAATCAAAATGATTTCCAGTGTACCGAGACCTTCCTCAGACTTGGAGAAACGGCGCAGCCCCTTTCGGGCTTCAAGACTCCACATAAACAATTGATTCATTCTCATTCATCCTCCTCATTCTATTCCTGCATTTCATAGAGACAGGACATGCACATCTCACATAGCCACAAGCTATCATTCCATCAATCCATCAGCCGTTCATCAAGAGCATGGCGGGAGCTCCCACCAGCACCATTAAGATAAAAAAGATTCCGGTAAGCGGAAAAACTAGCTTAGAGGAAGCTTCCTCCCCGCGCGTGCGCGCCGCACTTCTTCGTTTGTCCCAAAGCGGCAACGAAATTTCTCGCAACGAAAGAGACAGCTGGTCGCCTCCTCGCCGATAATTAAGAAGCAGCACTGTTGTGAATACCGATACTTCCTGCACGGCGCAGCGCCTGCTGAAAGCCTCTATAGCTGCGCTAAAAGACTGTCCATTAGACATCGCCTGTACAGCTTTCACAAGCTCGCCATGCAAGAGACTTTCCCTCCCGTGTCCAGGAGGCCTGTCCGCGCAATGAGCCAAAGCCCGATGCACAGTCTCACCAGCGCCAATCAGCAGTGTCAGCTTGCCCAGCAAATCCGGCAGAGCGAGCAGCAACTCCTGCTTGCGTCTGCGAGCCTGTTTGTGTACCTCTCGGAGACGTCCAATAGTGAGCAACAGACCACAGACAAAACCTAACCAAGCAATATTGGGCTCTCCTGCTGCCCCTGCCAAAAGCAAACCTGCCGCTGCTGCCAAATAGCCGTATCCAGTTGCACTAGCTGCAAATAACCTTGTATCCCTTACAGTCCACTGCTCACCCTTAAGAGGTCTCATGAGCGCATGCAATGTGGCAAGCCTGTCGTCCAAAACCTGCGGCATGCCGCGAGTTTCCAACAGCAAAACGATAGCTTCCGCTCCAAGCCTCCTTCCGAACTTCCGCCTGCCGCTTGTGCTGCCTGCACTAACAAGCTCTCGCAACACAGCTTTCCAACCTGAGGAAGCGGAAACAAGAGCCAACCAAATCAACCCCATAACGGCTGAAGCCAATACCAGTCCCATAGCGTCTTATTTCCTCCTTCACAGTCTAATGTCCATAATCCGCAGCATTAGCCAGCCGCATAATCCGAACAGGATAACAGCCACAGTAAGCAGCAAATAGCCCAGTACCCCGGTATAAAGTGGCGCCATATAATCTGGTGCTGCCACATGCAAGAAAGCCAAAAATACAAAAGGAACCGCCAGCATGATTAGAGATTCGAGCTTTTTGCGTGCGATCAGAACCTCGATCTCCTGATTGACCTCGATCCGCTCTCCAATTATTTGCGAGGTTCGGCGGATGATTTCGACCAGATCACCCCCGGTCCGTTTGCAAGTGGTAAATACGTCCGAAAACTGCCAAATTTCATCTACTCCGGAGCGTGAAGCAAAATCGATTAACCCTGATTCCAACGTCTCCCCGTTAGCGTAACGACTGCGGATTCTTTCCAGCTCCTCCATCAGATCCGTATGCGATCCGGGGTACATCAGCTTCAAATCGTCAAGTGATGCGAAGAGTGCATTTTCAACAGAGCGTCCGGCAGCAAGCGAAGAAGAGAGAGAAAATAACATCTCCTTGAAATGCAGCCTGAGCCTGTCCTGTCTCCGCCTTCTGGCGTAATCCCGATAAAGAGCCGGAGTCCAAACCCCTAGCATGGACGCAAGCAGAGCTACCGGCACATTCAAGTAAAAAAGATAGAATCCAGCAAACAAAATGAGTCCGCCTGCTGCAAAAGCGAGCAGAAACATCACCCGAGTCAGTTCAAACTCGCTATAATCCGTCCCGTTTCTAATAGCGGATAATCCGTTCTTCCGCCGGATCGGCCATCCTAGCCTGGAGAGCCGCGACTCCATCATTCGCAAAGGCTTTCACCTCCCCAAAACTGCGCATTGCCGACACGGAGCCATTTATCCTGCCTTTGAAGCTGGGCCCCGGTCCGCTTTAGCGACCCACGTCCCCCACCTTCCTCTCCAAAGACAAAAAGCGGCTCCAGCCCGATCTCTCCTCCGCTAATGCCAGTGAGCTGGGATATTTCCAATACCTTGCGTGAATGATCCCGCATTCGCGACAAATGCACGATAATATCAACCGCGGAGCTGATCTGTTGGCGAATGGCAGCGATCGGAATATCAGCCGCTCCAAGCACCATCGTCTCCAAGCGGCTAAGCATATCTTTGGCGCTGTTGCTATGTCCGGAGCTCATGCTTCCATCATGGCCGGTATTCATCGCCGCGAGCATATCTGCCGCCTCAGCTCCCCTTACCTCACCGACGATAATTCGGTTAGGCCTCATCCGCAGAGAAGCTCGAATCAGTTGACGCATCGGCAGCTCGCCCTTGCCCTCAGTATTGGCGTTGCGCGTTTCAAGCCGAACAAGATTTGGAACATTCAGTTGGAGCTCGGCGGAATCCTCAATTGTGACGACCCTTTCATCCGCAGGAATGGAGCGTGAAAGAGCGTTCAGGAAGGTTGTTTTGCCACTACCCGTACCACCGCTTATAAAAATGTTATAACCCGCTTTGACCAAGTCCCCCAAAAAGGCAGAAGCCTCTTCCGTGAGGCAGCCGATAGCAATCAGCTGTTCCATCAACAGCGGCCGCTTCGGAAACTTGCGGATAGTGACGATCGGACCCGACAAGGATGCTGGAGGCAGTACGATATGAACACGTGAACCGTCTGCAAGTCTGGCATCAACGATAGGAGAGGACTCATTAACCGCCCGATTCACACCAGCAACGATAGCTTGAATCAGATCTTCAAGCCTGTCCCTGCTCTCGAACCGATCCTGCAACGGTTCAATTCGGCCCGCTCGCTCGACGAACAGACGCTCATGCCCGTTGATCATTATCTCCGTAATGGAGTCATCCTCAAGCAAAGGCTGCAACACGTCAAGTCCGCGGAAAGAATGGTATAGCTGACGAACGAGCCGAAGCCTGCCTGAGGAAGTCAACTGCCGACTGCCCGACCAGCCGTCCACCCCCGACTCCACCGCTGTCAGTAGCTCCTCATCACTAATTTCGCCACCGAGATTAATGGACCGTCTAATCTGTTCTCGTAGTCGCGCTGCGACTTCGTCATCCGGTGTGGTCAGATCAGTGCCGGTGCTCATCCCTGTCCTCCAGAAGAAATACCCTTCTCTAACCTCTCGAGCATGTCTCCAATTGCACGGATATAAGCAGTAGGCGCGTCAGATGCTTGGATAAGTGCACCCGCATGTGGGAGATGAAAGGCATAAGATAGCGGCTCTTCATTATGTGTGAGGTCCTGGTCCTGCGCTTCTTTGGTCCGATGTAACACAGATTCAGAGACCGATCGCCATTCCCCTACAGTTTGAAAAACTTCTGATTGCCTGCAATGGCTCCGTACATGGACAATCCTCCCTTTCACTGCTTCCACCGCCTTTGGGTATCTTCTTTTGGCTTCTTTCAGCGCCAATCGAGACTTTTTCATCGATGAAGGCGAAGCTTCCGACAACCAGCAAACGGCATCGCTCCGCGACCAGACCGCTACCGTTGCTTCATCAAGCAAACTATCCAGATCAGCAATGATCAGATCATACATGCCGCATCCTGCTAAAGCCTGCAACAACAGATCAGCATCTTCACCAGTCATAGCAGTTCGTTCTTCGGGCCCAGGCGCCTCGCCAAAATAATCCGTCTTCATTATGCGGCTGTATCGTCTGAGGCGGACAATCTGTTCGCCGAGATCGGGCTTACCCGCCTTGAGCGCATAAAGTAACGCTTCAAGCCCTTCCTCTTGGGATGATGCATCACGTTCCTGCAGTTGCAGCTCTGAGGTATTGTAGCGCTCAAGATTCAGGTATAGTGTTCTCTTTCCCCTCTCTCCTGCCAAACGAGCAAGCCACAATGAGCAGGTCGTTTTGCCAGCTCCACCGACAGGATCGTAGACCGCTAAGATTGCAGTTCCACTATCATGAAGTCGTAATCTGTCAGGTTTGCCAGCATGTAATGCCTCAATACAGGCAAGCAGCTCAGGAAGAGGCTGATATTGAAGCAGCTCCGGCAAGCCATCTCCCTCTCCCTTGCGCCTGACAAGAGCGATTGCAGTCATATCGCTCGGTAATTCCCCCGCTTCCATCAGCAGCACTGGCTGAGCAAGCAATAGATGAACCGGATAACCCCCTTTCAAGTATTGGCGAAGCGAATCTCCGCTTGTACATGAAGTAATTCGCCAACGCTGTCCAAATGGCGATTCCCGCACGTATTCCGAAAGCCGGCGCACATATTCTCCCTCCCTAGCTGCTACTACCAGCTCCAGCCTAGCCATGCCTAACCCCCTTAGAGAACGCAAAAAAGCACCGCAAACGGGCAGATGATCTACCGGTTTGCGGTGCTTCCGCAAGTTCAGTTCAATAATTTGAATCGAATATATCATGATAACATTCATCGGTCAATGCCATTTTTGGAATAGAGATCCCAATAATGAATTTATCGATAAATGATTAAAACCAAAGCGATTGATCAACCTTTAGCCAGCGTTTCCTGCATTTTATTCCAATCGCTTGTGAAGCGCTCAATACCAATATCGGTAAGTGGATGTTTCCAAAGCGATGGGAGTAATGAGCCTGGGATTGTCGCAATATGAGCTCCTGCGAGCGCAGCTTCCTTCACATGCTCCAGGTTACGGACGCTGGCCACAATGATTTCCGTAGAAAATCCATAATTACGAATAATCGTAGACAGATCGCGTACCAGATCCATGCCGGTCATGCCTATATCATCTAGACGTCCAACAAACGGGCTGATGAATGTTGCTCCCGCCTTGGCAGCCATAAGTCCCTGCGCGGCGGAGAAAACAAGCGTGACATTCGTCTTGATTCCTTTTTGGGAAAGCGCATGAGTCGCGTAAAGACCATCCTCGGTAAGGGGTACCTTAATGACTACATTAGGAGCCCATTCCGCGATTTCCAGAGCTTCCTTGAGCATTTCCTCGCTCGTTGTCCCAGTTACCTCTGCACTGACAGGACCAGAAACAATGCTGCAAATCTCTTGCACGACTTCCTTGAAATTTCGTCCCTCTTTTGCGACGAGCGTCGGATTTGTGGTGACACCATCTACCAGGCCAAGCTTGGTAATTCGTTTGATTTCTTCCACATTGGCTGTATCCAAGAAAAATTTCATCTTGTTCTTCCTCCTCCGATCATTTCCTAGGAAATACTGCATGTAACGACTGTTTCCTGACGTCAGGATACTCCTAATGGAGCTTGGTTTCAAGGCTCTTTATGCAATCTTCATCGACAAAGGACCGTAGATGTTGTTGCATTGATGTCCGCGACAGGAAGACAATGTTCGCCCACAAGTGACAAGATCAGCTAAAATTACTCCTCGGTAAGCTCAAGGAATTTAGAGATATCATCGCTGCTTAATGCCACCGCACTGCTCCAGAAAGCATCTTGCTGCAAGTTGACTCCCAAATGCTTGAGAGCCAGTTCCTCTACCGTCATACTCGCTGTATCGCGGAGAAGGCTGACGTATTGCTCTGCAAATGCTGGGCCGCTCTCCTTAGCACGAGCATAAAGACCAGCGCTGAACAGGTAGCCAAACGTGTACGGGAAGTTGTAAAACGGCGTATCGGTGAAGAAGAAATGCAGCTTGGCTGCCCAGAAATGAGGGTGGACTTCGCCAAGGACGCCGCTGTAAGCCTCACGCTGTGCAGCCGTCATCAGCTCGTTAAGACGCTCAACGGATACTTCCCCAGCACGACGCTCCTCATAAAAGCTCAGTTCAAACAGTAAACGCGCATGAATATTCATGTAGAAGGCGACGGCGTTTTGAATCTTCAGCTCCAGAAGGGCTATTTTCTCCTCTTTCGTGTCCGCTTGCTCTAACTGGGATTCTGCAACGATCATTTCGGCGAACGTCGAGGCGGTCTCAGCCACGTTCATTGCATATTGTTTCGAGAAAGTCGGCAAATCTTCCATCACATACGCATGGTAAGAATGACCAAGCTCATGCGCCAAGGTACTGACATTGTCCACGGTTCCCGAATATGTCATGAAAATTCTTGTCTGAGCACTCACCGGGAACGAGGCGCAAAAACCTCCCGGGCGCTTGCCTGGGCGGTCTTCGACCTCGACCCAGCCATCCTTGAAAGCCATTTCGGCAAACTCGGCCAGCTTGGGATCAAAACCAGCGAACTGTTCTTTAATTGAAGCACATGCTTCATCGTAGCTGATCTTTTTTGTGCTGGTGCCAAGCGGCGCCGTAATGTCATGCCAATCCAGCTTCTCTACGCCAAGCAGCTTCGCCTTGCGCTCAAAATAGCGGACCAAGTCCTTCTTGCCCTCATTGATCGCAGACCACATGGCATCAAGTGTAGCCTGGCTCATCCGATTCTGCTTGAGCGGCTCCTTGAGCACATTGTCCCAGCCTCTGCGGTCATACAACTTTAAACGGAAGCCAGCGATGTGATTGAGAGCGTCCGCACACAATTGGGCATGCTCCGACCACTCTCTTTCCCATTCGCTTAAAGCCTCGGCGCGCACGCTGCGATCCGCATCCGTCAGTCGATTGAACATTTGGCCGGCAGAAAGAATTTGCTCGTTGCCCTCCTCGTCCTTCGCCCGGAACTTAGCGCGCGAGACGATTGTATTGTAGAGATTGCCCCATCCATGGTAGCCATCAACTGCCAAATCAGCCGCAAAGGCTTCCAACTCCGGGCTCATCTTCTCGCGAACATTTTGACGACGCTCATTCAGATAAAAGCGAACCGGCGAGCTCTGTACCCAGCCATCCCAAATCGAGTCAGGCGTGCGGCTGATGAGGTCATCAAAACGAGTCATAACAATCGTATAATCCGCAACCAGAGACTGTACCTGCCCGTTCAGTGCAGCCGCAGCGCTATCGTGAACATTCTGGGCCAGCAAACAACCAACAAAGCTGTCGGCTTGGCCTAAACGCGCAGCAATCGATTGAGCGGCCTCGGTCCAGCGATCCATTTGTTCTGAACGCGCTCCAGGAACACCCTCGGATCCCGAGGCAGCAATCACTTCTTTCCCGAGCAGGGCTATATCCTTCTTCAACCCTTCCAGCTCGGTTTTCAATTCTGGAGACACAGAGCCGCCAGGGTAAAAAACATCCAAATTCCAATTAAGTGGGTATGCGGACGTTGACATCGTATCTCATCTTCTCCTCTCAACCGGACCACGCGCGTTGTAAGCGCTTAAGCACTCACTTTAAATTGCATAGCGCCTCCGGCCGTTGTATGCTACCATTATAGCCTGTGCCGCAGCCTGTCCGCCACTAAACCCGGACTGCTGCCAATTGGCAAGGAGGTATTCTATCATGTCTAGACCGCTTCAAATATCCGCCGAAACGGCGGTCATGCTCGCAAAAGAGCTGAAGGTTCCACTTGAGCACCTTATGCATATGCCTCGCCATATTCTTTTGCAGAAAATGGCCGAGCTGGCTCGTGCCCAATCCGAGACGATGGAGCCTGAGTCAACTGACTCAGATTCTAAAGACAAACCGGATGATCAATTATGATTCCTTTTGACAGAGCATGGCCGTACGATGTGGAAATGAAGGATGTTTATTCCTCCTGCCCCTTCTGCAAGAGAGAACATGTCCTTCTCCCGCTGAAGCCAACCGAGTTGAAGGATATTGCGGACGGCGCCAAAAAGCTGCTCGTATTTCCTTGCTGCCATAGCCGAGTTACCATAATTGACGCAGACCGCGATTATCTACTAATGGATACGCAGGTGCGCAATCTTTAAGTAGCTGCATGACTGATCAACAATAAGAGGGTGTACGCGAAGCAGCTCATCTGCCCACGTACACCCTCTTTAATTTTTATAAAATCAATGCCTATGGAACGGAACATCATTAGTGCAGGTTAAGCTGCATCGAACGATTTTCCTCCGAGTTCATCATCCATTCCGGAACTTCCTGAGCTTGCTCCCGAATAAGCTGCCACTGCCGACGGCTCGCCTGAATCATCGCGGTATCCATAATGGATTTGTCCTGAACCACACGCGAAAACCATCGAACGGCTTCTCTAGGCTCATCCAATCGTCTGTGAAGCTCCCCGATCAAATACATGAGCTTGGCATCATTGTCCACATGCTCATTCTCAAAAACGGATTGATAAGCATCTAAAGCATGCCTTAGAAAACGTCTTTCCTGTGTTTCTTCCCGACCATATCGGTAAAGCCATGCTAAATGATGAAGCAGGCCAGCAATAAGCCTCTCCTTATCCCCGATCGCCTGCGCGCTCATAAGCGCCAGCTTGTAACATTCGAGCGCTTGCACCCTCGTCCGCGAACCAGCATAATGCCGCGGCTTCCAGGTCGTGCCGATTAGCCGGAAATAAGTTTGCTTCTGATCTGGCCGGAGCGACTGAGCGCTATTCTCCGTTGTAGAGAACCCGCATTGAGGACATACTCGAACGACATAAAAATCGGGATTAACTTCTGCTTTATAATAACCGCAAAAATCTGAATCGAAGGCTTTGGCTCGCTTGAAGCTAGAACGCACACGCGAGGTTTTAAACGACATATCGCAGTAAGGGCAGGTTACCTCTGTCTCATAAAGCGGCTCCATCTGCGAATCATCTCCCTAAAAAAGTTCTACTCCTCCCGACCGTCAAACTCTGTGTTAACGAAATGATAGGCCGGACCGGAAAGGCGGTCTATGACAAACGTTCGGAGATCCTCCGGCATACCGATCTCTTGCGCAGCCTCGTCCATACATGCGAGCCATGCGGCAGCATGATCCGTAGTAATACGGAAAGGCAGATGCCGTGCTCTCATCATGGGGTGCCCGTGCTGTTCGGAGAATAGCGGAGGGCCTCCAAAAAACTGGGTCAGAAATTGAATCTGTTTGTCCATAACCGGGCCAATGTCCCTTTGAAACAGTGGGGCCAGAAGCTCATTTTTCACAACCCGCGGGTAAAAGGCATGCACAAGTCGCTCAACTGTCGCAGCCCCTCCCATAAGCTCATAAGGACTGTTTTGTTTATTCATCGGTTAAACACTCTCCAATTATTAGTTCTAATGATCCATGATTATAGTCCTATCCAAATAGTTCGGACTAGTTAAATAAAACGAAAAAAATGCCCGCATGGCGGGCATTCCGAGGTATGGGTACAGTTAGGAGCTCAGCTTTCGTAATCTTCTTCACCAGGAGCCATGAGGGACTCGCGAATCACATACACAAAAGCACATACCAGAATGCCTGCGACAACACTCATTCTCATCACTCCAAGCCTTTAGAGTAATGCTATTGTACCATAAAGCTTGAGGAATGCCACCCCTTTTTGCAAGCGTTTTCTAAAACTTTTAAATTGTTTTGATTTTTCTGAAAATTTATACCCATTCTGATTTCCAAGCCTGTCTCATAGTCTATTTTAAGGACAAACTTCGGAGTCTTCAGGAAGGAGAGCACTGTAATATGCTTCGGACTGTGTTGCATCCATCTACTCTAACCGCACTTATCGCAGTGCTGCTTATGCTTCTAATGGCCTGCTTTCCGGCGCCGGTGCTGGAATCTTCGCTAAAGGGGCTTTCCATCTGGTGGGATGTTCTCTTCCCGGCACTGTTTCCTTTTTTTGTTCTCTCCGAGCTTATGCTTGGACTTGGTATTGTTCATTTTGCAGGCAAGCTATTGGATCCATTTATGAGGCCTGTCTTCCGTATTCCCGGCAGTGGCGGATTCGTCTTAGCAATGGGCTATTTATCCGGCTATCCGGTCGGTGCGAGGCTGACCTCGCAACTCTGGGACCAAAGGCTGATAAATAAAGTAGAAGGGGAACGGCTTGTCGCTATTACGACTAGCTCTGATCCTATTTTTTTGATTGGCGCTGTTTCGGTCGGCTTTTTCCATCAGGCAGCAATCGCCCCTGTGCTGGCGGCAGCCCATTATGGCGGCAGTCTTCTCATCGGACTTTTGATGCGATTTCATGGCCGTGATGAGACAACGTCGGACACTGCAGCGGAGAATGGCTTAGGTAAATCTACAGGCGCAAGATCAGCTTCCAGAGCCCGTTCTCAGCGCGGATTATCCGCTGCCTTAAAAGCAATGCATGTTGCCAGGCAGCTTGACGGCAGGCCTTTCAGTGTTTTGATCAAGGACGCCATCCAATCCGGCTTAAAACTGATGATCGTCGTCGGAGGTCTTGTCGTGCTTTTCTCTGTAGTGATGGAACTGCTTCGGCAAACAGCCTTGCTGAACCTGCTGGAGCAAGCTCTCGGATTAGTGTTCCAAGCTTTTGGAGGCTCCCCCACCTCAGCTACAACGATTGTAAACGGACTGTTTGAGGTAACTCTTGGAGCCAAGTCTGCTGCTGAAACTGAGGCTCCACTGATGCATCAAACAGCTCTTGCCGCATGGGTGCTCAGTTGGGCCGGGCTGTCCGTGCATGCCCAGATCGCAAGCCTGCTCAGCCATACCGGCATGCGTTATCGGCCATTTTTAATCGCACGCTTCCTGCATGGACTGCTTGCGGCTTCGCTCGTTTACATCTTATGGGGCTGGCTTGGTCCTGCATAATAGTTTTAGCCAGCCAGCGTCATGACATGAAACAGGCCTAAGTTGGTCTCGCACATTGTGTTCGTTTTTAATTTCCGCTATCATCAGGGTATCCTGGTTGAATCGGAAGGAGTATCTGCGTTGCTGAACTATGTGGTACTGAGCAGAGGTGACCGTTTTTCCAATGAGCTGACGGAACAATTTCATCGACTGGCGGCTGATCGCGGATTTATCCGCAACGACAAAAAGCCCGATACAGTCATTTCCATTGGCGGGGACGGCACTTTGCTTCATGCCTTTCATACTTATTTGGAACGGATCAACGAAATCGCGTTTGTAGGTGTGCATACGGGGCATCTTGGCTTTTATGCAGACTGGAAGGCCAATGAGCTAGAGGAACTTGTGCGGATGATGGCGGAAAACCAGCCCAAGTTAGTTCATTACCCGCTCGCCCAAATCGAGCTTGATACACCGGAAGGAATGACCGGTTATTTGGCCCTCAACGAATTCACACTCAAGGGTGTCGATGGAACGCTCGTTGTGCAGGTTAATATTAATGATGAGCCGTTCGAGACCTTCCGGGGCGATGGAATGGTAATTTCGACGCCGACCGGCAGCACAGCCTACAACAAGAGCTTAAATGGCGCCGTCATTCACCCATCGATGGCTTCCCTGCAGCTAGCCGAAATCGCTTCGATCAATAATCGGGTATACCGCACCCTCGGAACCTCGGTTATTTTGCCGCAGCATCATCACTGCGATCTGATTTCCAAGAAGGATCAGAGGTTGCTGCTGACAATCGACCATCTGAGCATCCAAAGATCGGATATCCGTTCTATTCGCTGCAGCGTCGCCGACTCCAAGGTTACTTTTGCGCGCTATCGGCCGTTCCCATTCTGGAATCGCGTCCGCGATGCGTTCATCGATATGAATGACTGCGATAATCAGCCCGGAGCCCGAAGCTAGGCATAAGCCATCTATATGCTAAAAGAAGACGAGCCCCTATTTTCGGTAACATCCGAAAATAGGGGCTCGTCCATGTTTATTGATTGCCTGTCGGCGTTGATTCAGGTGATGTGTTGCCTCCACCGCCAGCAGGGTTGTGCGGCTTGCGCCGGCCTTGTTGGCGTGGCTCTTGGCCGTTGCTTGAGCGCGCATCGCCTTGGCCGGCGTTGCTGCCCTCGCCGGACTGGCCTTGCTCAGGCGCGCCTTCGCGGCGGTTACCGCCGCTGCGGCGCTGCGAGCCGCCTCTGCGGCCGCCCGAGCTATGCTCGCGCCGCTCGCTGCGCGTGTCCGCGCCGCCAGCTTGCTCGCGCACGGCTGGCGCTTGCTCGCTACCGCCGCCGCGCTCAGCGCTCGCGCCCGGCTCGCTCGGCGCTTGCTCGCGCGCACGCTCCGCTACAGCGCCGCCGCTCTGCTCGCGACGCTCGCGCCGCTCCCGGCGCTCAGCGCCAGGCGCCTGCGCCGCCGCCGGCCGCTCGCCGCGCTTCGCGTCGCCGCCGGACGCGTGCTCGCGGCGCTTCGCTCCGCCGCTCTGCTGCGCGGCGCCCTGGCGCTTGCCGCCGCTTCCCTCGCGGCGGCCGCCGCCTTGCGGCGCGCGGCGCTCGCCTGCGGCAGCTGCGCCCGGCTGCGCCTCCGCGGCCGGCTCATCGCCGGCGCGGCGCTCGCCCTCGGCGCCTTCCGCTGCGCCGCGCTTAGCGCCGCCAGAGCGGGCCTCCGCTCCGCGCCGGCGGTCAACCGCAGGAGGACGGCTATAGCTGTCCTCCTCAAATCTTCTTACGCCCGGCACGATGACAATATCGCCCTCGCCTGGCTCCTCTGGAGGAGCGTCAGCATCCATCGATGCCGGCTCCTTCATTTCCATAATGAAGTAAGCACAACCGAAGTTGCAGTACTCATTAATGTATTCCATGATGCTTGCAAAGCCCGTATCTCGGGTCGCCTTGAGATGGCCATCACGATAAAAACCTTTGAGCCGCAGCTGGTTATAACCCCAATCGCCCAAAATATAATCATAACGCTCCAGCACATCGCTATAGCGATCCCGGAACACCTCTGTGTTCCAAGCGGTTTTATGTTCGTGGATAAGCTCGTACTTTCTGGTTCCGATAAAAATCACCAGTAGCCCTCCTAACGGCCCAAGCGGCAGGTTAAACTCCGGATGCCGCTCCTGCTGCAGATTTGACCTGTTCATGCGCGTGGTACGAACTGCGCACCAATGGGGCGGATTCCACATGACTGAAGCCGCGGGCGAGGCCTTCGACCTTCAGCTGCTTGAATTCGTCCGGGTGCACGTAACGCGCTACCGCCAAGTGGTTCGCAGACGGTTGAAGATACTGTCCCAGCGTCAAAATATCGCAGTCAATCGCACGCAGGTCGTCCATCGCCGCGATAACCTCATCGTACTCTTCTCCGACGCCAAGCATAATGCTGGACTTTGTCGGAATCGACGGATTCATTTCTTTTGCTTGCCGCAGCAGTTCTAGCGAACGTTTGTACTTTGCCTTGGCGCGGACACGATCAGACATGCGTTCAACCGTCTCAATATTGTGGTTGAGAATGTCTGGTTTGGCATCCATTACAACCTGGAGCGCATCCCTGTTACCCAAAAAATCAGGAATAAGCACTTCAACGCTGCAGAAAGGAAGCCGTGCGCGAATCGCTTTAATTGTGGCAGCGAAAATAGAAGCTCCGCCATCTTTGAGATCATCCCGTGCTACCGATGTAACTACGCAGTGTTTCAAGCCCATTTGCTCGGCCGCTTCTGCGACGCGTTCCGGTTCTTGCAAGTCAAGCTCGGTCGGCAGACCCGTCTTGACGGCACAGAATCGGCAAGCGCGGGTACAAATATCACCTAGAATCATGAATGTAGCGGTGCGGTTTGCCCAACATTCGTAAATATTTGGACAACGAGCTTCCTCACATACGGTATGAAGTGTTTTGGAGCGCATCATATCTTTGAGCTCGGCGTAATTGCCGTCTGTCGTTAATTTAATCTTGAGCCATTCCGGCTTCGGTGCCTTGGGTTTAGGCGCTCTCGTGCTCATGGAATCCCCTGCTTTCTGTAGATCGGTCCGTTGCATGCTGCTTCAGATATAAGGGCAAATGCTCAGGCTTAAAGCTGTCATCTATTATAGCATGTTTCGGATAAAAACCAATCAGAACGCAGAACCTAGGGAACAAGCTCAAGTTCGCCGTGGAGGTGTGCAAATTAATGAAAAAATGGATAGCCGCGGCAACCGCATCTGTACTGCTTAGCTCTTATGCGGCAGCGACCGTTTATGCGGCGCCGGAGCCTTCCCTTGAACCAGCCAAAGAGGCTGGCGCGCTGGAGGTACGCCGATCTGCTTATGACCGGCTAGCTCTGATGACGGGGCTGGAGTGGGAGCAGGTGGCGGCGCTGGATCAGTATGAGCGTACGTTACGTAAGGCTCGTCCCAAAGCAAGACCGAAGCTTGGCTCCTGGGCAGGGCTCTATGTAACGCCTGACATATGGAGCGGCTATTTAAATCCAGACAAGGAAGATCGCAATTCCACATCCATTCTTTTTTTCGGTGGTATCGGAAAAGACGGCAATGGAGACGGCAAAGCCGATCCCTCTAACGACATCGACCTTCTCTATTCTCAAGCTTCCGCTGTTGCCAAAATGGGGTCCTCTTCCGATGACTTCCTGATCGGCGTGTGGGAATTTTACCACAATATGCGCGCCGTGCAGCGCGTAAATCAGTTTGCCCAGCTGTATCGTACCCACGGACGCTTGAATCTGGAAGGCAGTGCATTCCCGGTCCCCGTCGGAACGAATTATTCTTATCGCAGCACCTGGGGAACAGCCCGCGGCTGGGGCGGACATCGGACCCATGAAGGTACTGACATTTTCGCTGATTATGGTCTGCCGGTTCGCAGCACTTGTTATGGCGTCGTGGAAAATATGGGCTGGAACTCCTATGGCGGTTGGCGCATCGGCATTCGGGATCTCGATAACCGGTACCATTACTACGCTCATCTGTCCGGCTTCGATAAGTCACTGCGCAGCGGACAAACCGTGACGCCTGGACAAACGCTCGGCTGGGTTGGCAGCTCAGGTTATGGCAAGCCTGGTACCTCGGGTAAGTTCCCGCCGCATCTCCATTACGGCATCTATCGCGATCGCGGCATGCTGGAGTGGGCGTTCGACCCTTACCCGCTTCTGCGCCAATGGGAAAAGGCGGAATTCAAAGCCCGCAAAAAGAGTAAACAAGCAAAGTAACGCACCTAAACTGTATAGCCCCTCCCCCTACTAAACGACAGTGGCCGCCAGTAGTGATGGAAACCGCTAAACAGCTCTTCACGAAGACGCTGCTCTCGCTCTTCGACGCCATGGAGCTGCGGATGCTCTTCACGCCTTGCTGCTCTACTCACCTCCTTCTTCATTGCTATGCAGCTGGAAACCGCTGCTTCAGCCTCTATAACGCATCTCAAACAAGCAGGCGGGGCCTCCCCTCCTGCTTGTTTGCATCTCGCTAAACTAAAATTCCAGTTAGCCTGCTCTTTCAGAACTTCCCTGACTTCCCAGCCTAAGAAGCCTACTATTTCCACTAAGCCTTCTAAGCCTTCCCAGCCTCCAAAACCTACTCCCCAGCTGCCCCCTCCAGCGCTCCATCTGCCCCTGGTTTCACTGGGCCGGGAGGCAAAGCCAGCGCCGGAGCTGATGAAGCGCTATCGCCTACTGGACGGCCTTTCCCGTCATAATAGTAAGTTGGTACATCTCCAACTACCATCAGATAGGAAATAGGTATTTCCATCTCTACCGTCTGCGAAGCTGCATCGTAAGGAATAATGACGGAAAGTTCAGTACGTATTTGAAGATAAACTTCAATCACAATGCTATTAATTCCGGCATCCTTTTGCCTCGTACTGAGTTCTACCCTCGCATCGCCGAGCGGCTCATACCGGATCGGCACACGAGGCCCGAAAGAGGAGAGCAACGCACTTCCAAACGCCTGCCCGAGCGGAATTCCTTCTTGGAAATTTTCCGTTTCCTTAAGCGTTCGCTGAACCGTTTCAATTGTCTGCGCCGTTATTTTCATATGTTCATTGTAATTCATCATAAAGCCGGTCGTTTTGCCGCTCTCGTTGGACTTCCAATCGATCAGGTCCTCGGATTGGGTATCGGAAGCAACTTGTTCCATGATCGCTTTATTGATCGCTTCCGTCATGATCTGCTTCACCTTGAGCTGGGCAATCCGCATTAGCGGCGGTTGCAGTTTCTTTTCGATGACAAGCAGTGAGCTAATAGAAAAAAGGAGCAGTAGAATCGCCATAATTAGTAACATCCAACGCTTGCCCCTGCGACGCCTTCTTTTTGGCTGGGCTGAATCTAGAGCAGTTGAGTATATTGTCGGCCCGCGTCTTGACAACGTCGGCCGCAGATTCAACTTCCATGGCGTTGCCTGGCCTCTGCGGCCTACAGCAGGACGGGCGAGTCTCATCCGTTTTATCGGCCGGACCGGCATCCGCCACGATATGCGACGTCTTCCCCATCGTGCCATCGATTCCCCTCCCCGGACAACTAGGTTCCTTTCCCATCCTATGCGGCCATACCCGTGATAAGAAGAAACGATAAAAAAACCGATCCGCATGCGGACCAGTTTTCGAAAATGCTTATTCAAGCCATAAAAATCAAGGCATTTCGTTCATTTTAATCCGATTCACAGGCAACTGCGGACGCTTCGTCCCGATTTCACTATCAGTCGGCCGCCCCTTGCGCGCTGCCAACTCGTGGAACCAGTCCTCGTCCCACGTTAATAGCGCGAGCTCGATTAGAGATTGGAGCTCTCCTCCGCTGCCAGCAGTATGGGAGTCATCCAGCTTGCGTACCTTAGACGCTCTTGCTCCTACACGTTTACCAATGATCCGTTCCCGATCGCTCTGGGTAACGACGACGCGGTAGATGCCGATAGGATCTTCCGCATCAACATATCCTATAAACTTCTCGTCCATCACCGTGACACCGCTCACCCAATCGCCTACTCCGATGTGCTCCATTCCTGTCTCCAAGTTCATACCGCTCGTCCTCCCCTTTTAAGTCAGATAAATTTATTTGTGGGCCATTCGGATCCGCTCCAACACATCGCGAATCGTCATTTCCTCTAGATGCTGAAGCATCTTTTTTTCTGTCTCCGAAAATATTTCATCCATGGTAGCAGCCATTTGGCTAGCAATCACGCAATCTCCCTGCTTGTCCCCCGAACACCAAGACGGCTTAATCGAGCCGATTGAGGTTGCCCGGTAAATGTCAGCCAGCGTCGCATTCTCCGGAAGACATTCCAGCAAATAACCCCCGCCGATCCCTTCCTTAGTGGCGATATATCCTTGCTTGCGAAGCAAGCTCATAACCTTGCGGATCCTTGACGGATGGGTATTCACATTGCGGGCAATGGCGTCACTCGTCGCCATTTGTTCCGGCCTGCTGGCCAGATACACAAGACTATGGACGGCTATTGTAAATTCGCTATTCATCCGCATGCCCCCTTTTCTGCCATACTGTTATTCTAATGGTTACAGTTGATCGAGTCAATAAGACCGCCGAATAATGGAAACCATATTGAATGTCCGACGTATATACGATATCCTATTTTTGGAAAGGATTGTGAGAATATGGGTCTCGGAATTATACTTGCTGAACTTCTGTTGGAATTGAAAAGTATGGATGGAATAGAAAAACATTATCGACGCATACGTGCCGCCCAAGGGATTCGTCATCTTTCACGCAGCTCCTCCGATATGCAGCAATTATTCCGTCGGCCAGACATACGCACAATCGCTTATGCCCAGCCAGGTCTGACTGAACTGCTCGCGGATCGCAGCTACAGAGAGAAACTGCTGAATAGCCTAGAGGAACGCCGGCAGCTTCGCAACAGACTGGAAACAGCCGCGGCGGCTAAGTTCGATAAATAGAAAAAGCCCCTCCCCACTGCAAGGACGCAGAGAGGAAAGGGGCTGAAAAGCTTAATTGTTCCGGATAACCGTTGAGCTTGCATCCTCTGCCGTAGGCGAAGTCTTTTTCGACGAAGAGTCAGTAGATCCTGCAGCTCCGATCAGCCGGTAAACACGGGATTCATATGGCTTGAGCGTAAGCTCGCCGATCTGCTCCTCCGCATCTGTCAAATAATTGGTCAGAAGCAGCTCAGATGTGCGCCACGCCAGTTCATTTGGCAGTTGAGCGGAAGCTTCCAGCGAGCTAAGGTTGCTGATGACTAAGAGCTGCTCCTCACCGAGAGTTCTCGTGTAGGCGTAAATCTGAGTATGATCATCCAAAATCAGATCATAGTCGCCGTAAATGGCAGCCTGATTTTCTGCACGCAGACGAATCAGTCGTTTGTAATGATTATAGATGGAATCCGGATCTTCCATCGATTGTTGAACATTGATATGCGTATAGTTCGGATTGAGCTTGAGCCACGGAGTGCCTGTCGTGAAACCTGCATTCTCCTCCGCATTCCATTGCATCGGTGTGCGTGAGTTGTCACGGCCCGTTTTCCATATGATTCGCATAACGTCCTCGTGGCTCGTCCCATTTTGCGTCTCATAACGGTATAGATTTTTGATCGCTACGTCATTGTAGTCCTCGATGGACGGGAACTGCACATTGGTCATGCCGAGCTCCTGCCCTTGATAAATGAACGGTGTACCCTGCATCAGGAAATACATCGTCGCGAGCGATTTCGCCGATTCCTTCCAGTACAATCCGTCATCACCCCAAGTGGAGACCGAGCGCGGCTGATCATGGTTTTCCAGGAACAGAGCATTCCAGCCTCGGCCCTGCAACCCTTTTTGCCAGCGCGTCAAGGTCGACTTCAGCGAATGAAGATCAAGTCCGCCTTCCGGACTTTTATTCCACAAGCCAAGATGCTCGAATTGGAAAATCATATTAAAGGCGCCCTTTTGCTCATCAACCCAAGCCTCGGAATCATCCACCGTTACACCGTTCGCCTCGCCTACCGTAACCGCGTCCGGATATTTCTCAAGCGTCTCGCGTTTTAGCTCAGCAAGAAAATCATGAATTCCTTCCTGGTTCATATGCCCGTCAAAGCTCGGTACATACGTCAGGCCGTTTGGATTCGGCATATCAGGGAAGCCAGCTGTTTTTTTGATATGGGAGATCGCATCCACACGGAAACCGTCGATGCCTTTGTCCAGCCACCAGTTAATCATTCCATACAGATCCTGGCGAACGGCTGGGTTTTCCCAGTTCAGATCCGGCTGGCGACGGGAGAAAATATGCATGAAATATTGACCCGACTTATCGTCGAATTCCCATGCTGGGCCACCGAAAATGCTTTCCCAGTTGTTCGGCTCGCCGCCCGTCTCCGGGTTCGGATCTCGCCAAATGTAATAATCGCGCTTCTCGCTATCCTTGCCGGACCGCGACTCAATAAACCACGGATGCTCATCCGACGTATGGTTGATGACGAGATCAAGAATCAGCTTCATGCCACGAGCATGAACCTCTTCAAGCAACAGATTGAAATCTTCCATCGTGCCGAACTCTTCCATAATATCCTGGTAGTCGGAGATGTCATAACCATTATCGTCATTAGGAGATTTGAAAACCGGACAGATCCAGATAAGTCCGATGCCTAGTCCCTTAAGATAGTCCAGCTTGGAGATAATACCGCGGATGTCGCCGATTCCGTCGCCATTGCTGTCCATAAAGGAGCGCGGATAAATTTGATACGCAGCTGTTTCCTTCCACCAGCGAATCGTTTTATTCATTGTTTACCATCCTTTGTTTTAGCTTGTCTGGCTAGGAAGGGAATATGCCATCCGCCTTCTGTTCGCCGAGGTTGTACAAACGTTTGCACAATTCCTGTACATCATAGCATATTCCACAGTTTGTGGCATGTGATTTTTGGGGGTCTAGTAAGATTTAGTATGTTCCAAATTGCTAGAGTTTAATCGATCCAATGTCCAGAAAATTGAAAAAAGGACACTCCTCAGAGTATCCTTTTTTCGACTGACTTAAATTATGGCATTTCGGGCAGCGGTCCTCCTGGAGGACCACCAGGTACCGGAGGAAAGTTCGGATCGGGCGGAACTCCCGGAGCACCTTGCCCCGGAGGGGTGTTCGGATCGGCTGGAAAAACCAGCTCAACCGTATCATTATTTGCAATCTGCCCGTACTCATCCTCTACTCCGTTTACCACCAGTTTAAGAGTGTCCCCTGGACTTATTTCGTCATAAGCGGAGCCTATATTAAACCGTACTTGGTTCGGTGAAAAAAAGATAGCTCTAACGATCTCTATGTTCTGCCCGTTCTCGTTCTCAACGGTTAAAGTATAGTTTGCTTCGTCCTCAGCATTATCTAAAACTTCATTATTAAATGTGACAACTAAGCCATTGGTCGTGTCATAAGTCAAATCTGTCACGGTTAGTTTTGAATAGACTGTATAGGATTCCGTCATAATCTCACTTGTGGTCATGCTTTCCTTAAGCGCAATCGCCTTCACCGTAACATTCTCGTCTATGCCAAATGGATGAGTGTACAACGTGCTTAATTCTGTTGGATCGCTTCCGTCAAGCGTATAGTAAACCGATGCACCGACAGTAGCCGTACTGATGGAGATTGTTGTTCCCGTAAGAACTAAGCCGCCCGAGGGATTCGCAACAGGCTTACCGACTGTTTCAGGCGTTGCCGATGGGGCTGGTGTTGCTGTTGGCACCGGCGTTGCCGTTGGTGTCGGCGTTGCCGTTGGTGTCGGCGTTGCCGTTGGTGTCGGCGTTGCCGTTGGCGCCGGCGTTGCCGTTGGCGCCGGCGTTGCCGTTGGCGCCGGCGTTGCCTGAGAAATCTGATATTCAAAAGTTTGCTTCGCTTCATAAGCTCCTAATACAAGCAGATCACGCGTAGCATTGCGTTGACCACCGAATTTCCCGTTGCTGTCATTGTTCAGAAGTTTTAAATTCAGCGCAAGCGCAACATAACCCTTCGCCCAGTCAGAGACTGTTGAATCGCTAACTCCGCTTGTCTTTGAAGCTTCTTCTTTTTGCCCTAATCCTTTAATTAAAAAGGCAGCAAGCTGTTCCTTCGACACTTTGCCTGATGGAGCAAATGAACCTCCGCCAATGCCATCTGTAATTCCAGCCGCTTTAATCGCCTCAATGTAAGGCAGCGCATATCCATTTGCTGCATCATCGCTTCTTACATCCTTGAAGCTGGATGTTTTAAGCGATTGATCTACATTCAGCTGGAAAATAAGCGCCGCTACTTTGGCAAATTGGGCACGATTCATTTCCTGCTTCAGACCGAACTGGGATTCGCCTACCCCGTTGAAAATACCCGCCTGAATAAGAGCGTCAAACTTGGCCTTTGTAGCCGCATCCAGATCCTTTAAATCTTTGAATGAGTCGACAGTCTTCGCAGCATATACTGCCGAACTACCGGACAAAATCAAGACTAAAGCAAGACACCCGACTAACCATCTCTTAAGAGCCAATTCACTTCCCCCGTTCTGTGTATTGTTAATTAATCATACACAGATTACATCGGTATTACTGCGCAGCAATGAAGAGTTTTCCAAAAAAAATCTTGCCTCAAATTTAAGGCTCAATCATCCCATACTTCAACTTGATTCGATCCAGCTTCTCAAGCATCGGCCGCGAGAGAATGAACAAGAAACATACCGTTGCGGCTGCATGAACCAAATCAAATCCTATGCCTGAAGCATAAGCGGCGAGCAGAATCTCTCTGTTAATAGTGGGAGTAATCATAAGAACCGAACTAGTGTTCATGATTACTCCGTAGATTAATACGGTAGCCGCACCGCCAAATAAACAAAGGGATAGCTTCGTCCGTTTAAGCCACCCTTTTTGGAATAGAAGACCTGACAGAAACCCAATAATGCCAAACCCGAACATCTGCCACGGCGTCCATGGTCCTTGTCCGAAAAAGAAGTTGGATATGAAGCCAGCGGCTGCTCCTACCAAAAATCCCGCTTCCGCTCCCAGGCTTACCCCTGAAATAATCACGATCGCAATGACCGGCTTGAACTGCGGCAGCATGAAAAAAGCTGATCTCCCTGCTACGGTAATTGCAGTCATTACGGCTATGACAACAATCTCTCTCGCCTGAGGTTTTCGTTTCTCAAATACGAGTGCAAATGGAATGAATGTGAACAATATAATAAGCAGACTTATGAAGTAGTACTTGCGGCTTTCCCATAAAAACACACCCATCAAAATGGTAGCTGGAATCACCAATAAAATAAGCACGGCTGCAGCTAAAGTACGTTTGCTGAGTCGGCGGTCATTCAACGGCTGTTTTGGCATCGTTCAATCACGCTTTCCACGGTTACCGCATCTCGCCACAAATGGCGTGCCATGCGATTAGCCGACGTTGTATAAAAATTATTTCCTGCAAAAAAAGCAGTCGCTGTGTTGGTAGAGACGATGCTTCCATCAAAAAACATGGAGCACTCCTCCCCATACTTGGCACAGAACTCAATATCATGGGAAACCATAATAATGGTGACCCCTTCCGCATTCAATTTTTTCAGGAAAAGGCCGAGCTTTTCTTTGAAAAAACTGTCCAGTCCCTTGGTTGGCTCATCCAGGATAAGAATGGAAGGCTCAAGCAGGAGCACCTTGGCAAGCGCAGCCCGCTGCTGTTCTCCCCCGCTCAAATCATAAGGATGCATCGAGAGCAGCGGTTTCAATTCCGCAAATACTGAAACAGCGTCCACTCTCGCTTTTTTCTGCTCTATCGTTTGCTCTGAGTCTGACAGCATCTCGTATAAATCAAGCTCAACCGTCTTTTTCACAAATAAAGATTGGGGATTTTGCGGCAGCACTCCCAGGAAATTGCGGAACAAGTCACGTGCTTTCATTGAGGCTGGTTGTTTCCCTTCCAGCAGCACTTTTCCGCGGTAAGGACGAACAATTCCGCTTAGAAGTGAGAGCGCGGTTGACTTCCCTGTGCCATTTCCGCCAACCAAACAATAAAACTGCCCTTTACGCACTTTAAATGACAGATCCTTGATGATGTCAGGACCATTTTTTTCGTATTTGAACCAGACGTCCTTGAACTCGGCAACAATAGGCTGCTGGAGTTTAGTAGCAGGTACATCCTTACGGTCGTCCACTTCTGACCTCTCCGCCCGATGGCGGAACTTGTCCTGCAGCCATTGCCTGCCCTCTTTCACGGTAAGCGGAAGCGGCGCGTGCACCATTGTTTCCGTCTCTATCGCCGTATAGATTTGCATCGGTGCAGGCATCGAGAGGTACATCGGATGTCCCATCGAATGCAGCTTTTTCCCGACATTCCGAGGTGTATCATCAGCAATCAAAAATCCATCATCCAGAACAAGGAGCCGATCGGTGAGCGGCAGCACCTCTTCAAGACGATGCTCCGTCATAATGACCGTCACTCCAAGCTCCCGGTTGATTTTGCTTACTGTCTCCAAAAAATCCATAGCGGCAATCGGATCCAACTGAGACGTTGGTTCATCGAGGATCAACAGGGACGGATGCATTGCCATGATAGAAGCCAAGTTGAGCAGCTGCTTTTGCCCTCCGGACAGCTCTGACACCGACTTGTGGAACCAGGTTTGAATGCCGAAAAAGCTGGCCATCTCAGCTACACGAAGCCGGATCGTCTGCCCATCAAGTCCCAAGCTCTCCAATCCAAAAGCTAGTTCATGCCATACTTTATCGGTAACGATCCCATTGTCCGGATTTTGCAGTACAAATCCAATTTCTGATGCTTGGGTTCTATGATCTATCTCGCTTAACGGAGCTTCCTTGTAATAAATCGTACCGCTGCGTGCTCCATGAGGCGCCAGTATCGGCTTGAGCTGCTTGAGGAGAGTACTTTTACCACAGCCCGATTTACCAATAATCGTAATGAATTCACCGCTTGATACAGTAAGATCAATATGTGATAACGCCTTTTTTTGTTGTCCCGGAAAAGCAAAGCTCAAATCTTCGATACGATATACTTCCATTTAACTTCCTCCACAATTTGGAACATGACAGGTAGCGTACAAAAAATGAAATACGCGCCATAAACAACGAAGCTAAGCGGCGAATACTCCTTCATGACAACGGAAGGAAAATACCGAATCGTATTTTCCCCTAATGCGCCTCCGGTCAGGACAACCGCAACAAGTCCCGTCATAATCGCAAGAGTTAGCTGATCTCGGCGTTCAAAACGATAAATAGAAAAACTCGTTCGTTTCGGCAGGCCGTAGCCCCTTGCCTTCATGGAATCGGCCGTTTCAATTGCATTTTCCATCGCCCATGTCGTCAAAATGGATAAAATCCGCAGTCCGTTGCGTGCTCGCTCGATGAGATTACCCTGCGATAAGTCTCTTCCTATAGATCGTTGAGCTTGCGATATGACGCTTAATTGATGCCTATACCTCGGTACAAAACGAAGCGTCATGGCGAGGATTAACGAAATTGCCGGCATTATTTTCCCGAAAATATACATCAACTTATCCGACGTTATCACCTTGTTGAAACAGGAGAACCAGACGATTACGGTGACGTACATACAGGCAGCCGCAATTCCATATAAAATGGACTCCTTAGTGAAGGGGTTCCCATTAGGAAGATAAAATAGGATCGTTACCCCAGCATGATTGAAAATCGGATTAAAAGCAGCCATCACGAGCAGCAGCGGCAGCATATAGAGCAAATTGAATTTTACCGCTTTGCGCCCATTCAACAGGATCGAATAACCAATGGCACTCGCAAGGGAAATCGCTTGAAAGATCGGGTGCATGAACGCCATGCTCAACACCAGAACAAACGTAAAATAAACAAAATTAACAACCGGATGAAAAGTGGTAAAAGCGTCCCGTCTCAACGTTGCCCCTCCGATGCTGTCGGTTGTTCAGCTCCGACATCCCGTCCTAAATCTAAGGTGTAGAGCCATTCAATCGTATCTCCGTCCTTAAGTTTATAACTGCTGGAGCCGTAATTCGGGAATACTCCGTTTACTTTGTACATCCATCCACTCAGCTCTCCGCCATCAAACTCATAAATATTATTGATGCCTTCAATATAATTGCTGCCATAGATCGGTGATTTCGAAAATTCAAGATGAATTTTCTTTTTTTTCATTTCTCGGAGAAGAACATCAAAGACGCTCTCTCCTTTCTTGAAGTTCACTTTTTGTTTGGAATAGATGACTCCATCCTTCGGCAGCAGCTCAAGCTTCTCTTCATCAAATTGATCTTTGTTTGCGAGAATCGTATCGGCCCTTACCGACAATGTCGCCGAATTAGATTGCTTCTCATTTGATCCTGATGAAGGTTTTGCGGTAGGTTTAGAAGTTGCCGGAGCTGCTCGCTTTGGCTTGCCCGTGTTTTCACTTCCGCCTTGCTGTTTTGCCGGGCTGGTCGTCGGCTTTGGCTTGTCAGACGGAGCTTTCTCGATTCCGGACCCGTTTGGCTCCGTTGTCGCCCCTGGAGCTGACGTCGGTGAAGGAGTTGAACTCTCCTTCACCGCATTCGTCGGCTCTGTCTCCTTTTGCGCGCTCGGAAGCGGCGATTGCTGTGAATTCGGTGCACCAGGACTGCTCGTCGCAGCTGGAGGAACAGTGCTGGCCCCCTCTGGGGTCTGCTCCGTTTCATTGACAGGCGAAGAGCTTGAGGGCTCTTCCGCAAATGTTGCAGAAGCTCCCTCTTGCATGGCTGATTGTCCCGATTTCCCGTCGTTACCGTTCCCTTGCTTACCGCTACCGTCTAAGAAAAAAGCAGCTGCTAATATGGCGATAATCCCAAGAAATACGATCCATTTTTTTGCGGACAGCTTCTTCATAGATTTACGATTCATTGTCACTCAAATCATAGAGACGCGTTTGCCCATTCAGTAGCCGGTTATAAGCAACCATCGCGTACATTGCTTGATCAGTAGCCATTGCATCCACCTTGTTGACGCCTCCTACGTGATAAAATCCTCCATCTGGGGCTGCAAAGCTCAGAAGAGCCCTGATGGGAGAATTGCCATTTTTGATAAATCTCGAATCGGTTTGCGGATTAATGCCGATGCTCGTCAGCGCGACTATAACCTGTGAGGCGCTCTCTGAATTGACGGTTTTGTTGCTGGCAAAACCTCCGTCCGTTCGTTGAACAGAGGATAACCAGATGACCGCCTTGTCAACTGCCCCTTGAACCTTATTGTTCGAATGATAGTACGGTGCTAAGCTTTGAATCGCCATTGCCGTTACATCTGGATCCGCCTCTTTTTGAAGCTCTCCGAGCACCCAGCCTCCTCCTTCAAGCTGCCGCTTAAGGATAAAGTCCACTAGCTGCTCCCTTGTCGTGCGAGTCTTAACTTCTACGGCGGAAGGAATGTCATACTGCTTGCTGTCGAGTGCGATAAGTGCAAAGATTGGTCCGTTAATCCCTTGTTTGATTATAGCGTCGAAGTCGGCCAGTTTATCCAGTAAATTATAACCGGCAACGTTTTCTGCCCTTTTTCCAATCGACGAAAGAGCCAATATCGCACGACTGTACTCCGTATACTTGTTACTATGGAGAACGCCTGATTTTTCTTTTAATTCCTTTTCTAGATTAGCATAGTACTTCGCAAAGTAGGAGTCCGGAATTTCAATACCGGAACGCGCCAGGCCTAGTACGGTCCACTCTCCTCCTAACGTCGAGACGTTAGGATTGGGGACTGTTTTTTGCAAAAAGGCTGCAGTTAAAGCAATTTCTTTAGCAAGCTGCCCTTTGTCATTCGGTCCAGCAGGATCATCCGGAGCAGATTTTTTATAATCAAAAGCCCGCATCACCACAACCGCCGCCATTTCCCGCGTAACGCTGCCGAATGGCTTAAATTCATTTCCTTGTCCAATCATCAACTGAAGCGATACACTCGCTTGTACTGCGTTTTTGGCCCACGGGGAGACCAAATTCAAATCCTTAATTACAGACATTGAAGTGGCTGACTTAACGCCTAACGCCCGAATCATCATGACTGCCATTTGCTCGCGCGAGATCGTATCATAGGGTTTGAATTGAGACTGATATCCGGTAATAAACCCAGCCCGATGAGCGGCTTGAACATAAGGAGCGAACCATGCCTCCTGAGGTACATCTTTGAATGCGCTGGACTCATCCACGGCTGCTTTTAAGCCGAGCATTGAGACCATCAGCCGGGTAAATTCTGCTCTTGTAATATTGGTTTTTGGATTCAGCTTGCCGCCGCTTCCTTGAACAAACTCGTTTTGTACCGCTGCTTTCATAGAATCCAAGGCCCATGCTGAAATCTGACCCGCATCCGTATACGATTGGCTCAGATCAATGTTCGTGTTGGAACCTTCCTCGTTCTTGTTGCGGATCGTATAAGTCATGAATGTAGTAAAATGGTTTGTCTTTATAACAAGATCGCCGCCAGAGACATAGGCATAAGTGATTTTATCGCGGTCGCCTTTTGTCGCCTGCAAACCTTGCTCATCAGACTCGTAAAGCTTAATCGGCGAGAACTTGTCGCCTTCTATGAAGCCAGCAAGCTGCCCCTTGCCGCCCTTTATTTTGAGCGTCAACAGTTTATCGAATAAGAAAGACTTATCCGCTGACCCCATAATAAACGCAAGACTAACTTTTTCCATCTCTTCATTATTTGCAAGGCCACTTTGGACAAGCTCGCTCAGCTTTGAATCCTGGACATTCATCTCGCTAAACAGCTCTACGTTGTTGTCTCCAGCTTTAAGCTTTGTTCCTTTGTCGATTTCAAGGGTGAGATTCCCTTTGTTGGCGGTAAACTTAGGTAGCCCTTCTTTGGCATTCTCCACTTCAAGAATGATCTTGCGGGTCCCATCCGGGATGTTGAGCGTAATCTGCTCCGTATCTTGCTGCTGCTTGGAAAGGTGCAGAACATAATCCTGCTGCACATTTTGTGGCACATTTACAACCGTTTGTTTCAGAGCTGGATCAGCTCCAGGCGGTGTTGCTGGTCCCGGTGCAGCGCCGCCAGGTACCTGCCCTAAATCAGCGCCAAGATTTAATGTGTAACGCCAAGCGACACGATCCTTTGGCTGAAGAACATATTCGCCCGCACTGTACTCTGGGAATAAGCCGTTGACCGAGTACATCCATCCGCTTTCCGATCCGCGGTCAAATTCGCTTAATCCATCGATCTCTTGTACATAAAGAGAATTCCCGGAACCAATATAGCGAATTTTGCCTGGCAGCTCACGCTCCAATATTGAAAACGCCGTATCGCCCTCTTGCAGCGCAGCTTGCTTGGAACCCAAAATCACTCCTTTTTGGCTGTCACCCGTGACAGAAATCGTTGCATAATTCCCTGTCGGTACTTCGACTGGAGGTATAGATGGTGATGGTGATGGTGATGGTGATGGTGATGGTGACGGTGATGGTTCACCCCCGCCATTGCCAGGAGGTACGCTCGGTGATGGTGACGGTGACGGCTCACCTGGAGTTACAATCGGCGCTTCCTTTATAGTGAATGACTTCGTCGCACGCACCAAACGAGGCGCTGTATCAGCTATATAACCTGATACTTCAATCGTATAATTGCCGATCGCGTCGATGCCGCTGCTGAACACAGCTTCTCCACCGGCATAGGTGTCCAGCGTAACGCTGCCAATTTTCACCTGCACTCCTGCAGCTGGAACGACGATTCCTTCTGGTCCATTGCCAGACTTTGATGCCTTTTGAACCCATACCTTGAAAGGCTCGCCAACTGCCGGCTCGGCTGGCGTTACTCCAATAGAATGCGCGAGCTGAGTATCATCGCCGGAATAATAAATAACGACCTTATCTTTTGTACTCAAAGGATAAACACTTAAACTCGTTGCCGGGAAGAGCCATCTGCCATCGCGATAAACAGCGTATTTCCAGCCATCCGTGCCACCGTATTTGCCTGCATCTATGTTATTTATAGAAGCCACTGACTTACCGGATGAGGAATCTGCAGCTCTAAATGGAATATTGGAATTGTTGAGAAGACGCTCCAGCGTCTCCAGAACATAAGTACCATTCAGATTACCTTCAGTGATCGGCCCATCCGGCCCTTCCACTTGAAACGAGACTTCATAAGTTTGACGGTCTCCGAAATCGTACAGTCGTTTCTTTTCCTTGTTAAAGGAATCATAAGCGACTAGAGCCTGCAAAGCTTGCTCGGTTGCCAAAGAATTGGAGCCGCCCGTAGGAGTATGAGAGAAAGCACCGTTACCTTTACGGAACGTCAGCAGCTTCTGAACCAGATTTCCGCCATCTTTTGTGAACCGGCTTTCTGTAGGATCAATGCCATGGGAAGTTAGCCCAATAATGGCCTGCGACACACTCTCGCTAGCATCGGCTCCCCAAGACAGATAACCTCCGCTCGGCGTCTGATTGATCGAGAGCCAATTCACCGCTTTATCAACAGCATTCCCAACACTGGCTTGTGCTGAATACGGCGCTAACGCGGTCAACGTCATGCCTGTGAGATCGGGATCGCTTTTACCCGTCCCAAGCGCAAATCCTCCGTCCTCTTTCTGCCTTAATACAATCGCATCTACCAGCCTATCACGGGTCCACAAAGCACTATCGGGAACCGTATAGTTACCACTGTCCAAAGCGATAAGAGCATATAATAGCCCATTTATCCCTTGATTCGTCATTTTAGTATTGTTGTAAATGCCTTCAATCAAGTTATAACCTGCAAATTTGCTTGCATCCTGATTCGCAGCTGTCAGACCAATAGCGATTCGTTCATAATCCGTTACTAATGGAAATGTCCCATTTCTAGCTACTAGTGTGCCATGCACTCCTGACACATAGCTGGCAGGAAGGGGCTTATCGGCTTTCGCCAGGCCAACAGCCTGCCAATCGTTGATCCCGCCTAAACCAAGAGTAAATTTCGACGCTCCTTCAATTGCAGCTTGGACCTCTGCCAGAAGCAGTTCGTTGGAAGCCTCTCGTATATTGGATTCGGGATTTTCTGTATTCCCATAAACTTGTCCTAATGTGGAAAACAGCAACGTGATCGATAGCAATAGCGACAGCATGTATCTACCTAAGTTCCTTTTTGCAAATCGTTTCATATGTACCCTCTTACCCTCTTTCGGATGATATGGATTAGTTTTTTGTGTTTTATGACATAGCGCAAACAATAAGACTTCACCGTCATCTGACGGTTTACTTAACATATCCGTACAAAAAAAGCCGCCCTTAAGCAGGGCGGCTTGTAACAGCGTATGTATGTTGCAAATGAACAGACGTCAAAGTAAATACACCGAAGTGTACCTACCCTGAATTTCCAATTCTCACCCCCCGAAGAATTAAGAAACAATCGCGTAAAGGCAGGTCTCCTGGCTCATGAATCATCGCTTCTCTACCCTTCCCAGTACAAAAATTAACCAGTGGTTTATGTAGAGTCGCTCCTCAATTACAGTGGCGGGACCGCGTCGGATTTCAACCGAACTTCCCTTTTAAGCAGAATTTGTATCCTAACAAATCTGCACCTTGACGAGTTTGTATATGAAATTGTCCTGTACATCATAACGGCTTTTCTATGGGATGTCTATGGAAATTGCCCTAGCGTTCCGGGTAAAGACTATGATGCCAGAACCCAGGTTTTTACTTAAATAATGATTTATTTTCCTGCACATTCCGAAAACAAATAGTAGGCCCTCTTCGTTGTAAGAGGACCCCAGTAAATTAATTCGTCACGACAGTTTGTTTACGATCTCCAACATAGATTAACCTCAGCGCTGCTAACATTAATACAATTGCCACCCCTCTTTTCCAATCAAAGGAAATACTAACACCACCAAAGAAACCAAAGTGATCAATTACGATCCCGGCTCCAAGTTGTCCAATCACTGTAGCAATATTGGTAGCGATTACCCCAATTTTAGGAACGGCCAGAATAGTTAGGAACAAATATCCCACACCAAACCAAACCGCACTTAATTGCCACTTTGGAGCATCCAGAATGGCTGCAACGTCTCCTTTTCCAAAAAACAGTACAGCAACCACTAAGAACATTGCACCCGTAATGAAAGTCAGGAATGTGGTTTCAAACGTCCCGGCCACTTTACTAAAGCTGCCATTAATAGAAGACTGTGCGCTTAATAAAATCCCGCCAACAACCGCAGATATCAATAATATAATACTCATTAATTATCCCTCACTTTAAAATACAAATATTAATGCGACTGACATCAAAACCACTGCCATTATTTTTTCTTTTGTAACTTTTGTCTTTGCACTTCCAAGCCAGCCTTTATGCTCTATTATCATACTCATGGCCATTTGGCCCACGATGACGCTAATCATTGTGAGACCTACTCCCAAGAGAGGTATACCAAAGATCAAGATTGTTAAATAAATAACTCCTAAAATTCCGCCACTAAGTTCCCATTTTGGAGCTTTCCAAGTATACGATAGCGAACCTTTTCCAAAAAACAGGAGGATAATTCCGATAATTATTGTTCCAACGGCAAAATTGTAAAAGCTGCTTTCCAATTTCCCTATTGAATGGCCTAATACCCCATAAATAGCTCCCTCAATACTTAGAGATACTCCAGCCAACAGTGCGACTACATAAATCCAGAGTTTCATCAATAAACACATCCTTAAATCGAGAATTGTAGATATGAAAATTTAAAAAAAGAGACATTACAGCTCTTTTTTTATTAGATCAGTTATTTCGGCGATTTTTTTCTCATTTCTCCGATAGTAAGTCCACTTGCCATGGCGTTCTGACTCAAGCAATCCAATACGCTGCAGCATGGAAAGATAATTTGAAGTTGTAGATTGGGACAAGCCAGCTCGTTCTTGAATATCTCCTACACAAACTCCTCCCTTTTTACTTATATTATGAGAAAGATGGGCTGTTGGTTTATCAAAAAAAGTCAAAGGATCTTTCAACCACTTCAGCATCTCTAACCTGGTCTCATTACCGAGAACTTTAAAAACTTCTACAAGGTTATTTTCCATGAACGAAGTATAATCTATAATTCTCGATATGTAAATATTTTGTGCTGGAATCAGCTTAATCCATAGTGGAAAAATAAAAACCGGAACTCTTAAGTTGCAAGAAGTCCCGGTCTTGTAAATGGTGTTTAGCCTATAATGGATTCAATAAATTTTTCTAACAACGAAGGATCTGTGATGTTCTTATTACATTCCTGACCATTTATACACAAATAGTTACCGATCGCTTTATAGTAATCAGGCGAAGAATTAGCTGGCCTTTTTTTGGAGATAGCCGTAAACAGGGCAAGTTCTTCATGCCTATTGCATAAAAAGCAATAGCCCTTTTTATTGGTTGGCGTATACCTGCCCTCTATACCAATAAATTGTCCGTTCAAATGATACACAATGAACAGCTTATTCGTAGATATATCGATCCAGCTAATATAAGTTACATACCGGTAGTCGATCGCCCCTAAATCAGGCAGCTTCAACTTTTTATTTTTGGGAAAAAGCTTCTGAATTTGCTTAGCTTTAATTGGCGGAAATTCAACTAAATAAGGCTCTAATTCCTTCAGATGCTTTTGAAAATCGTCTGGTGTTTGTAAGTTGAAAATCGCTTCCATCATTTTTTTCTGGAAGTCCGTTGCGCTCGGAAACAATTCGGAAATTTTGAGTTCCGCACTGTATCTCACCGACTCCACTATTTTTGAATCGGCATTTGCCCTGAGAGCTTGCTCCAACACACCAGCTTGTTTCTTAATAAAATTGTATTGATGATTAACGATAAATGGTTCACGCATTAGGTACAGCCCCTTATTTATTAATAGTGGAACAAAATAAGGTGCAAAGCCAAATCGTGAAACCGATCTATGCTCATTTAGGCGATGTTATTGTTGCTCATTTTCGCCCATGCAAAGTATCGCCTTCAAAACAGGCTTTGCATGAGACCGGCCAATCCGGCAATCTTTTATTGCCATATTCATCAGCGCTCCTTTACACTTGAGATAATGAATATTATAAGCAAACCATTCTGCTGTTTCAACAGAATGGCGATTCTAAAACATTTCATCTTGATGGAGTTTTTCTTCGTGCGCGGAGATAGGCATAAGCCAGTATCCCTAGACCCAAAGCCGTAATAGCGGATATGATCCAGATTGAAGCTGGAGAGATTTTTGAACCATTTTCATCAGGAATGCTCAGCAGCGGAATCTCTTTCCCTTGTAAAAATGCAAGCTCCTCTTTTGCCTCGCCAACGAGCTTACTCGGGGAACACAAAGAATTTTCCCATTTCCCGTTCTTTTTGGTTAGAAAGAATAAGTACTGCTCCCCAACCTTGCTGGGACCATTTAAATTCCCCCAAGTTCGATCCTCGCCCATTGAAACTTTATTCACACTAACACCCTTATAGCTTGTTGTTACCGTTGATTTGACAATATTGTGATCTCCGTCCGGGAAAACCTTGTCCACCTTCCCGACAATAACGCCATCGTATTTCGCATACGCTTCTTCCACGGACAGCAACTGTGCACAAGACAATGCTTGCGCCTGCGGAGAATAGAACAGGGCAAGCAGCAGAATAACGGCCATAAGCGAAATGATTTGTTTCAAAATTTGTTTCAAAACATCTCCCCCTCTTTGAGTTAAAGGGACGGAATAAAACGGGTTAAAGTTGCAAATGCCTACTTTCCCTGATCTCCGCATAAAAAAAAGACCGGGAAAGATAGAGTAAAAACAGCTCCCTCCTCAGTCTTCAGTCTTTATTCTTGCTTAGACGTAATAATTATTCCTGGACACTTATGTAGGGCCATGAACAGAAATTATCGCTTTTAAAATTCCCGCTGCCTAAGCGCCTCATACAGCACAACCGTGCCCGCCATCGCCACATTGAGCGACTCGGTTCGGCCTTTCATGGGAATAATAACGCCATAGTCCAGTTGCTCCAGCGATGCTTGGGATAGGCCGTCAGCTTCATTGCCGAGCAGCAGCCAGAGCGGCCCGGTGAAATCACACTCATAACAGCTGCGAGCCGCTTGCAGGCTAGTGCCGGCAATTGTCATGCCTTTGGAACGCGCCTCCGGCAAAAGCTCGGTCAAATCTCCCTCCAGCACGGGAAGATGGAACAGCGATCCCATCGTTGAACGAACGGTTTTGGGATTGTACAAATCCACACATCCCTTGCCAAGCACAACAGCATCCGCTCCGGCCGCATCAGCACTGCGGATGATCGTTCCAGCATTGCCCGGATCACGCACGCCGTCCAGCACAACGACGAGCCCTCGCTCACGGAACAACGCCGCATGGTCGGCGACGGGTTTGTCCACGATGCCGAAAACCGGCGGCGGCGAGTCTGTTCCGGTACATTTGGAAATGACCGATCGAGCTGCCGCAACGAGCTCAACCGTTGCTCCATGTAAGCGCAGCGGCTCCTCTAGCTCAGGGGGCAAACCGCGATCAGCATCATAAACAATCGTACGCACCGCTGCACCGCATATTAGCGCTTCGATGAGCATATGCGTGCCTTCGGCCAAAAATTGTCCCTGCCGGTTCCGATGTTTCGTCTCCAGAAGGGCAGCCCAAGCCTTCACTCGCGGATTGCTCGCAGAGGTTAGCACAAGCTCTGCAGTCATCGGCTTTTCACTTCCCGTTCTACCGCATAAGCTACCTCAAGGCGCAGAATATCCTTGTTGGAGCCCACGATGACGAGCACATCTTCCCGACCAATAACATGATCCGGACTCGGTGTAATGTCCATCTTACCGTTGTTTTTGATGCCAAGTACATTGCATTGATGACGCGCCCGAAGATCCAACTGCTTCAGCGTACGGCCGATCATAGCATCTGGAGCTTCAATCTCGATGATGCCATGCTCAGGCGTAAGCTCGATGAAGTCGAGCACGCTCGGCGAAATGAGATGATGAGCTACGCGTAAGCCCATATCCCGCTCTGGATAAACGACGCGGTCAGCTCCGATTTTGCTCAGCACTTTGCCGTGCAGTTCGTTCTGCGCTTTGACAATCAGGTAGGGTACGCCAAGATCCTTCAAGATGAGCGTTGTCAAAATACTCGCCTGAATGTCCTCGCCAATGGCGACAACGACAACGTCGAAGTTGCGTACGCCGATCGCGCGCAGCGCCTCCTCGTCGGTCGTATCGGCCGATACCGCATGCGTGACGGTCGACGCGATTTCCTGGATGCGGTCCTCGTCGCTATCTATAGCCAGTACTTCAAAGCCCATTTCAGACAGCGATTGGGCGACGCTTGAGCCAAACCGGCCCATGCCGACGACGGCAAATTGCTTTTTACGCATGCTGAACACTCCGCCTTTCCTATCCCGCTAATGGCTTTTATTATACCATATTGACACGGTGCTTACCCGAATGCTCCATGTGCCAAAAGGGCATTATAATCGAGAATTGAATACAGGGGGAGTGACAGAACTGATGAGTCAGTTTAACCTGCGTGAAGCCATTACCCAGATCGTTCAGGACAAGCCAGAGGGTGAGCTTGGCGAAATTATCCGTGAATCCATCGACAGCGACGAGAAAGCCCTCCCGGGTCTTGGCGTACTGTTCGAAATGATCTGGAAAGACAGCTCTGCTGCCGAGCAGCAAACTCTTATTGGAAAGCTGCATGGCCATTTGAACAAAGCTTGAGCATAGTGCCATACGAACATATCCCCGTCAATTAGCAGCATATCCTACCATTTAACGCAAATTGCCGCTGCCCCGAGAATATCAAACAAGCCAGAGGCATCGGCCTCTGGCTTGCTCTCTTTCCCTTACCTCGTACATTGTTTATGGGCAGTCCATGAGATCGGCAAGTCGATTCGAGTTCTAGCTGCCGCTTTCGGCCATCTCCGACAGGTTTACCCAGCGCCGCTCCTCGATGGAACGTTCCACCGCCTCAAGCACCTCCTGGCATTTCACCCCATCAACGAAGCTTGGAGACGGCTGGCGATCCTCCGCAATCGCACTTATAAACTCCAGCACCTCATGCGTAAATGTGTGCTCAAAACCAATCGTATGGCCCGGCGGCCACCAAGCTTCGGAATAAGCATGGGCCTCATCCGTGCAAAGTACGCGGCGGAAGCCTTGCACATCCTCGGCATCATCCGTGAAATAAACTTCCAGCTCATTCATGCGCTCGAAATCAAACCTCAGACTTCCTTTGCTGCCGTTGATCTCGAATGCATTCGTGCTGCGATGTCCAGGAGCAGAGCGCGACGCTTCAAAACTTCCCAGAGCACCGTCGACAAAACGAGCCATAAACACAGCAGCATCATCCACTGTTACTGGCCCGCGCTGTACTTGATCTGTTCCGTCTTTGCCACTTTGTCCGCCCTCCTCTGAGGGAAGCGGCCGTTCCTTGACGAATGTCTCGGTCATACCGATAACCTCTTCGAACTCGCCTACTAGATAGCGAGCCAGATCAACCAGATGGGCTCCAAGATCACTTTGCGCTCCAGAGCCCGCGATTTCCTTTTTCAGTCTCCAGACGAGGGGAAACTCTGGATCAACGAGCCAGTCCTGCAGGAACCGCGCGCGAAAATGATGAACCTTCCCTAACCGCCCCTCTTCCACCAGCTTCTTGGCCAGCTTGACCGCTGGCGAGAAACGATAGTTGAAACCGGTCATATGTTTTACTCCCGCTTCCTCCGCCGCTCGCAGCATCGTCCTGGAGTCCGCAAGCGTGAGAGCTAGCGGTTTCTCGCACAGGATATGCTTTCCGGATCGAGCAGCCTCAACCGCAATCTCAAGATGAGCATCACTCGGAGTGTTGATGTCAATCAGATCAATATCGTCCCGAGCGACCACCTGCCGCCAGTCCGTCTCCAGCTCTTGCCAGCCGAACTGAACCCGGGCTTCCTCAGCCCCTGCTGCGTTGCGTCCGCATAACACGGCCATCTCAGGCTGTAGCGGCGCATCACTGAAAAACATCGGCATCGCGCGGTATGCGTTACTATGCGCCTTACCCATGAACTTGTAGCCGATCATGCCAACCCGAAGTGTCTTTTTCTTATTGTTATTTTCAGTTGTCATCCTCTATCCATCTCCTTGCATTTAGTCCGTTCCGAACCTGTTCTGAATCTTTGCTAAGTACGTTTCAAGCTCGATTCCCGTACGACCAGCCCAACAGGCAGCTTATCAACCGGCATGCTCTGTGCTTGAAGTGCAATTAACGCCGCCATTCGTCCCGTCTCATAAAAGGAAGCAGAAACCGAGGTGAGCGTCGGCTCCATCAGCCGCGCCCCGTCAGAATCATCAAAGCCAGTCAATCCATAGTCTCGACTGGCCTCATATCCAAGCTGCCGCAAACCTTGCAGCAAGCCAATCGCCATCCGGTCATTACCCGCCACAAAAGCATCCGCACGACCCGAGCGCAGCAGTTCTGCTGCTTCCCCAGCAAGCGCCAGCCCGCTGGTCCGGCTGTAATTACCTTGCAGCACAGCATGCTCCCCCTTGAGCTCATCCGGCATCGCATCTCGAAAGCCGAGCAGCCGGTCCAAGCTATTGGAGAAGCCTGGAGGTCCTTTTACAAAAGCCGGTCTACGCCAGCCCTGCTGGAGCAAATGCTCAGCCGCCAAAAAACAGCCTCTGCGGTGATCCGTCTCGACTGCTCGATGCTCCAGACCGTCAATCCGTTGATTGACGAACGCAAATGATCTTCCTTCCGCATCCAGCTTAAGCAGCTCTTCACGTTCCTCCGTAATGTCTCTCGCTCCAAGTAGAATCAACCCGTCTATCTTTTGCTGCCGGAATAGCAGACCACATCCCCGGTCCTCTCCCGGCATCCGATGCAGCAATAGCAAATCCGCCCCATGCTGCTGTGCAGCCTCGCTAATCCCGCCCATCATCTCGTAAAAATAGTAGGTCGAGAAAAGTTTAGCTTTCGGCACAAAGGGGAGCATAACACCGAGATTGCCACTTCTTTTGCGGGCGAATTGCCTCGCCAGTTCATTCGGCACATACCCGAGCTCCGCCGCCGCCTTCAACACCTTTTCGCGGGTTTTCTCCTTGACGGCTTCTGATTCACTGAACACCCGAGACACGGTCGCCTCCGATACACCAGCCCGCTCCGCTACTTGCTTGCGCATTCTCTTCACCTCATTCAGCCAACTGCTGATCGCAACCCGATGTTTTGTATTAATTCTGCAACAGTAATGTACGCGCGTTCATTTTCTCATAAACTTCTTTTAGCTGTCAACGCCACACCTTTTTATGCAATCTCAATGAGGCAATGAATGCCCAATGTAGACAACTGCCTAAATATGAAAAAGCCAACCGATTTCTCGGCTGGCTCTATTTGTTCAAACCGCTTATTTCTTGGAGCCTCTACTTGTTCAAACACCTTATTCCACGAGTTCCCGACGACTCCTGCAACAGTCATTTGGCAGCCTGGGAGCTTCAATAATTCAAGCCGTCTTAATGAACTTAAGGAGCCGTTTCCAGGAATTTGGAAGTTGGATTTTTGGTCTCAGCGGTACGCATCGCATACTCGTTCTCAAATAGGGCGACATAGTTGCCCTTTTTGTCCTTCACGAGCGTAGAGTTAATGCGGAACTTGGAAGGATCGATATTGTCATCAACGATCCAGCGTGCGAACTGGAACGGCATACGTTGCATAATGACATCAACGCCGTACTCCGCCTTCATCCGGTACTCAAACACCTCGAATTGCAGCTGTCCAACAACGCCGAGAATCGTATCCTCGAAGCCGCTAGCGGATTGGAACACCTGAATGGTGCCTTCCTCGGTCAGCTGATCAATGCCTTTTTCGTACTGTTTCTTCTTGAGCGCATTTTTGATCGAGACTTTGGCGAAAATCTCTGGCGAAAATGTCGGCAGCTCATCAAACACGACGTTGCCGCCTTGCGCCAAGCTGTCGCCAATCCGGAAAATGCCTGGATCGAACAGGCCGATAATATCACCCGGATAAGCGGCCTCAACGATATCACGGTCCTGAGCCAAAAACTGCTGTGGCTGAGCCAGCTTGATATCTTTGCCGATGCGCACATGTTTTACACTCATACCACGCTCAAAACGTCCCGAACAAATGCGTAAGAAGGCAATTCGGTCCCGATGGGCTGGGTTCATATTTGCCTGGATTTTGAAGACGTATCCACTGAACTTCTCGCTCGTTGGTTCAACAGGGCCATTCGTACTGTTGCGCGGCTCCGGCTTTGGCGCCAACTGCAGGAAGTTTTCGAGGAATGTCTGCACGCCGAAGTTATTGACGGCGCTGCCGAAGAATACCGGCGTCAACTCTCCTGCCCGAACCTTCTCAAAGTCGAACTGATCACCTGCTACATCCAATAGCTCCAGATCCTGCTCAAGCTGATCGGCGAGATAGTCGCCGGCCATCTCACGGATGATCGGATCCTTATAATCGCCTACCTTATTTACCTGGATATTGGAATGATCGTTACCCTGGAACAGCTCAACCTGATTCTTCATCCGGTCGTAAACGCCGCACAACTCCCGGCCCATCCCAATCGGCCAGTTCATCGGCACCGAACGGATACCAAGCACCCTTTCCAGCTCTTCCATCAGATCGAACGGGCTTTGACCCTCGCGATCCAGTTTGTTGATGAAGGTGAAGATTGGAATACCGCGCCGACGGCATACTTGAAACAGCTTGATTGTCTGAGCCTCGACGCCTTTGGCAACGTCGATCAGCATGACGGCGCTATCCGCCGCTGTCAGCGTACGATAAGTGTCCTCACTGAAGTCTTGGTGACCAGGCGTATCGAGAATATTGATGCGGTGTCCGTTGTAATCAAACTGCATAACAGAGGAAGTAACCGAGATACCACGTTGCTTCTCGATCTCCATCCAGTCGGACGTTGCATGTTTACTTGCTTTACGAGCCTTAACTGAGCCTGCCTCGCGAATAGCTCCTCCGAACAGCAACAGCTTCTCGGTCAGCGTCGTTTTACCGGCGTCAGGGTGAGAGATAATGGCGAAGGTGCGCCGTTTGTCCACCTCTTGTTTAATTTCATCGATTAATGGCTTTGTCATTTGGGTCTCCTTGCTTCCTGCTATTTATCTTCTTGCAAGCGGAATCTGCGGCTCAAACATGAGGCAGAGTCCGGATCAGATCGGCATTGTCATAGTTGTACTCCTTGAAAAGGTGTATTTTAACTGGTTTTGCCGCAACTGCCTGCAGCCCTAACTTCAATTAAAACCTGTAAACCCACCTTCGCGCAAGCTAATTCAACGCTAAACAGGGATAAGTTGCTCCATAAACGCTTCAAATCCTGTCCGGAAGCCCGAACAGGATTGAAGTGCCTTCTATAAAGGGGATAACGCCTAACTGCCGCCCCCGCTAATCCATACTACATTATCTTCCGCCTGGCCATTAACCGGCCACCAGAAAAATCCGTCCTGCTTCAGCATGCGATCGGCTTCCTCCGGCCCCCAAGAACCGGCTGGATACGATTTAAGATCCTCTGGCGACTCACGCCATGCTTGAGCGATACGGTCGACAAAGGTCCAAGCCGCAGCCACTTCATCCCAGCGGGTGAAGTAGGTGGAATCGCCGCGAGCTGCATCATAGATCAGAAGCTCATATGCCTCAGGCGTATTGATGCCGACCTGGCAGCTTTGACAGAACTCCATTGCTACCGGCTGAACTTCATTGTCCGCTCCAGGACGCTTGGCATTGATCTTGAGGTAAATGCCCTCCATCGGGTTGACCCGGATGACGAGCAAATTTGGTCCAAGATTATGCCGCTTCGCAAACAGTACATTATCGGGTACGTTTTTGAACTCGATAACAACTTCGGTTGTCTTCACTGGAAGTCGTTTGCCCGTACGGATGTAGAACGGCACGCCCGCCCAGCGGAAGTTATCAACGAATACCTTCGCTGCAAAATACGTCTCCGTAGAGGACTCCGGATTAACCTTGTCCTCCTCGCGATAGCCAGGCAGTTCCTTGCCTTTGCTACTGCCAGCCGTGTACTGCGCACGCACGACGCGCTCGCGCACCTCTTCACTGTCGCTGAACTGGCGCAGCGAGCGAAGCACCTTAACCTTCTCGTCGCGAAGACTCTCTGCATGCAGTCTCGCAGGAGGCTCCATCGCGATCATCGTAATCATTTGCAAAATATGGTTCTGTCCCATATCGCGCAAAGCACCGGAATGATCATAATAACCGCCGCGTTCCTCGACGCCGACCGTTTCCGAAAGTGTAATTTGCACATTGGCAATATGATTCTTGTTCCAGAGCGGCTCGAAAAGCTGGTTGGCAAAACGAAGCACCTGGATATTCTGAACCATTTCCTTGCCGAGGTAGTGGTCGATCCGATAGACCTCTTCCTCTTTGAACACCTGGCTCAGCTGGCCATTCAGTTCACGGGCCGATTCCAAGTCATAACCGAAAGGTTTCTCGATAACGAGCTTATGCCAACCTTTTGATTCCAGTAAGCCGCCATCGCGCAGATTGAACGATACCGGACCGAACAGCTCTGGTGCTAGTGCCAGATAGAACAAGCGGTTACCGTTAATGCCGAATTTCTCATCCAGCTCACTGGAGAGACGATCGAGCTGACGGAAGCCGTCTACATTATGGATATCTAGGGGCATATAGACGAAATGCTCGGCGAACCGTTCCCACAGCTCCCGGTCGGATGGTTTATACCGGCAGAACTCCTGAATCGACTCGTAAACGTCCTGGCGGAATTGCTCGTTGTCACGAGGACGGCGGGCAAGCCCAACAACCGCGAAATTCTCTGCCAGCTTGCCTTCTTTATACAGAGAAAACAGCGCCGGGAACAGCTTTCTCCGTGCCAGATCACCGGTGGCTCCGAACAGATAGTAGACCGCGCCTTCGGCGGCTGTCAATTCCTGTTTGTTAGAGTTATTCATGTTCCTCATTCTTTCGTCGTAAATTTTGGTTGGATCGGGTTGATATGGTATGTAGTGTATCATATCGATGCTTCAACCGCTATTGATCTCATTCAATCTTCATGGGTCCTTCACTTTCCCGAAACTTGCGTCGCCAATGCCTCTCCGGCAATGAGCGGGACTCCAATTGTTAGGTTTAAAGGCTCGTCTTTCTGTTTTTCAGAACGGGCTTGTTGCATCGCTATTTGCAGGCTTGCGTCCGCCCCTTTCTCCCCATCAACCAACCGAATTGACGCATCCAGCTTCGGTGAAGAATAAGTCCTAATGACTGTCGCCTCATCCTCGTACTTGTCCAATTGTAAAGCTCCTGCTGCTTTAACGAGTCTCTCCACGCTATCCTGATGCAGTGTCTGCCCGCTCAGCTTGACGCTAAGCAGCGGCTCAGAGGTAGCGCCGATTGCCCTTATAGCTTCGCGAATGCGCCCATCCGTCTCCTCTAAACCGAGGTGCTGTGCAGGATTGGATGGTACAAGCAAGAGAACCACCTGCACCTGATCAACAGCTTCGCCACTATCCCTAATAGCTGTTACCAGCAATCGGCCTGAATCCTCTTGTTGCTGCGCTTTCCATAGAATGCCCGTATCGCTACCTGATTCATCCTTCTCCGGCACAACTCCTTTATCCGCAAAACCTAGCTGCTTCGGCAGCTTCAAAGCCTGCTCCTCGGTCATCCCCTTGGCAAGCCAACGCAGCTCCCACCGGCTGTTAGCCGCTCCGCCGCGCAGTTCTCCATCTGACCATTGCCATAGCTGAGCAAGATCCTCCACTGAAACTGTGCCCGTCTGCTCCGTTACAGCCGGTCTGTCGGGAAGTGTCCAGCCGAGAGAACCCTTATTTCCAGCAGAATATAACGTCGCTAGTGCAGCCAATAGCAGCGCCGCCGCGACCATTCCCATCGCCTGCAGCGACCGTTTGCGCTTCTTGCTTTGCAGTGGGTCCAAGCTTCTCGCTCCTTCCAATTCATCAAGATGGGTATTTGACCATACGCATTAGCCCGTAAGTGAATATACTGCATCATCCAGCCCACTATCGTCAGAGAGGATGAAGGGACAATATGCAACAGATTCAACCGCTTCATGAAGAAAATATCAATAGATATTGCGGAATGCCCGTATGCATGGTTTTGACCGACGGCTCACGTTATACAGGTATCTTAACGGCATGCCGCGACGGTCATATATTTTTAAACGGAGGAGAGAAGCATCATACCTTCCCAAGCGGTGATGCCAGCATCTCAAGCAGCTCTTCCTCAGCAAAAGGAAAAAAGGGCAAAACCATTAAGAAAGCTCCAGACAAAATGAAGGAGCCTACGGCCCAGATAAAGGCCTTTTCCTCTCCTTATGGGTCTAGATCCATCTTTGGGGGTTATCCGGGTTACCGTCCGTATGGATACGGGTTCGGAAATGGCTTCGGAAATAACTTCGGTTTTGGTTCCGCTGTTGGAGTCGGTCTCACCGCTCTCGCCTTACTGTTTTTGCTTATCTGATTCTTACCCCGCTTGGTTGGGAAAATCAAGCAGGAAACTTAAAGAGCCTGTGGAACTTTCCTATATGGAAGCTTCTACAGGCTGTTTATGCATAGGTTGGTATAGGGTAATAGTTTGAAAAAAATCAAGCTTTATGCAGAAGGAGGCCCTTCATGCCGACGCCCCTGTCACGCGTCTTCACCCGTTCTAATGTCGAACGAGCCTCATCCGTCCAACGTGTTACGCTACGCTCCGAAACAGCCCGACAGGCCGGGCAAGCCGGACTGCCAGGGTGGTACTTGCTTTATGGTGAAGCCTACGGCCAAATGCGTCATGCTCTAGATGACGCTGCTCGCTGGAGCGATGCGGCCAGTCGACAGCGGGAAGGGCTCCGCCGTATGAGGGAACGCCGCCATACGCTGGAAAGCCAGCCCGGTAACCCCGATTTACTGGGAATTAGCGACACGGTGCATGAGCTCGAGGAACGCTGGAATTCGCTCGGACTTCTCTATTTCCGCTGCAGCACTAACCTCAGCTCCAGAATTGAAGATGAACTTAGTCGGCTGCGGGAACATCCTGCCGCTATAGCTGCTGGCTTCAAACCCCAATCCGAAGGAGCCTGGAAGATCGACCGCGTCCGGCTTGGCAGGCTACTCGACGAGCGGCCAGACTCCGTACTGAATGCGCTCTTCAGCAGTGAGGGACTTCTGCCCTGCGCCGAAGAAATTCTGAACGACTTTTTACATCAGCCGGCTCGTTCAATGATCAGTAGATCCCTAACTCTCCCCTACAGTCAGTACAATGAGTACGGACAGAATGAAGGCGGATTGCCTACTCAAGGCTGGCTGCTCCATGAATCCATCTAGTAGCCGGAGGCCATCATATTCCACAGCCTAGGTCAGCTAGTCCACAGCTAAGTCATGCTTATGTGCATAGATTGCAGCTTGGGTGCGATCCTCGACTCCCAACTTGTTCAACACATTGGTCACATGGAACTTGACCGTCTTAATGCTGATGAACAGCTTGTCCGCAATATCTTGATTGGACAAACCTTGCGCGACCAGCATCAGCACATCCATTTCCCGCTCCGTGAGCTCCTCATGCGGAGCTTTTTTCATGTTCTGCTTGGGCTGGCGAAAACGATTCATCATCTTGGCGGCTACCTGTGATTCCAGCACCGACTGGCCGCGCGAAGCAGCACGAATGGCCTCTGCAATCTCGCTGGCTCTTGAAGTTTTGAGCAAATAGCTGAAAGCTCCTGCTTCAATGACTGGGTACAGCTTGCTGTCATCGAGGTAGCTGGTCAGCACGATAACCTTCGTGTCCGGCAGTTCCTCCATGATTAGACGCGTCGTTTCCACTCCGTCCATCACTTCCATGACAAGGTCCATTAGAATAACATCTGGTTTATAAGCTAAGGCAAGCCGGATACCTTCCTGACCGTTGCCGGCTTCCCCGACGACCTCAATGCCATCCTCGGTATCCAGCACCGCTGCAAGCCCGATTCTAACCATCTCATGGTCATCGACCAGCAGCACACGGACCGACTGCGCCGGCTCTTCCTCTTGGCCTAGCGCTCTGCTCATGCCCCTATCCCCTTTCCATCCTCGATCGGAATCCACATTTCAATCGCTGTACCTTCTCCTGGAGCAGTCATGACAGCAATATGCCCGCCCAGCTCATGGATCCGCTCCTCCATCGTCAGCAAGCCGTAAGAAGCTTGTTTCTTCTCTTCCAAATCAAATCCGATTCCGTTATCGATAAAGCTCAGCTTGGCCATTTTCCCATCGCGCTTCAAGGAAATATCCATCTTGGTTGCTTTGGCATGACGCAATGTATTGGACAATGATTCCTGTGCGATTCGGAACAGATGATCTTCTGCCGTAGGGTGAAACAGTAGCGTCCGATCCACCTCAATGTTGATATCCATCGGGACCTTCACCTGAAGCTCGGTCACCAATAGCTCCAGCGCTTGCGCCAGAACTTTGCCGTCCAGGTGAACCGGCCGCAGGTGTAGCAATAACGCCCTCATCTCGGATTGGGCTACAGCTGCCATTTCCTCGATTAGTTGAACCTGCCGGCGAGCTCGCTCCCAGTCTTTTTCGATCGTCCGGCTGACCGCTGTAGCGGTCATCGAGATTGCAAATAACTGCTGGCTGACCGCATCATGAAGCTCACGGGACAAGCGCTGCCGTTCTTCAATGACGGCAGTAAACTTGACCTGCTCCCTCCAATCCTCTTGGGCTTGCTCTTCCTGCTCTGACTCTTCTGTTCCATCCTTGGAGGAAGGAATCGTAATTGACTTTCTTCTGCCTTGCTGCTGGTTAAGTTTTCGCAGCGCTTCCTTAAGGCGGGTTGTCTGCACAGTGCTTTTAAGAGCCGTTACGGCTAATGCAACCGCGATAATTGATAATCCATACAGGGCCGCTTTACCTTGCAGCGCAAAAAACTCCACATATCCAATGCCCTGCAATAAAATCAGCAGCAATCCCATAATAATAAGAAGCCATATTATAATCTCCAAGCGATTGCGTCGATTCGGCTCCTGCTCGTTGCCAGGAGGTTTTTTTACAGCCAACTTCGGATCCCCCTCTCTATCTATACTTTAACGCTTCAAGCATCATTGGGACAAGTTGCCGCTCACACACAAACAAACAAGCCCAGCCCAGGCAGCCTGAGCTGTCTGGAACAAGGCTTGCTGCTATCACTGCTGGATGAATGGTTTACCTATCCCAACAGCAGGTGAAGGTTGAGCTATTCTTCCGAAGAACTTTGCTGCTCCTGTGGCGGATTCAGCTTGTTTTTCAGCAGTTGCAGTTGCTCCTCGACCTTCAGCTGATTCTCCGGTTTAACCTGAGCGCGGTAAGGATTTGCTCCAGCGCCGTGAGGTGTACGGAGTACATCCGCTTCCGCCTCCATACGCAGGATTTTCTCTTCCATACGATTGAAGCCGCGGGAAGCGCTGCCTGTATCCAGATGGCTTGTCGAGGCCGATGCTTGAGACATTTGCTTCTGTGCCTTCGCCATTTGAGCGCGTGCTACCAGCTCATTGCGCTTGTTGCGAAGCTGGTAGTACTCATCCTTCATACCGTACAGCTGATGCTTAAGATCATCGGCCTGAGCTTTGCCTTCAGCATGTAAACGGCTGAATTCCTGTGTTTTCTCTTCAAAATAAAGCTTTTCCTCCAGCATTGTGCGGGCCAGATCTTCCTGCCCGGAGCGAATTGCCGCTTCCGCCTTGCTGTCGCGGTCAGCTACGCTGCGCTGCGCTTCTTCATAGCGTTGCTGCATGCGACGCTCGTTTGCCATTTGCTTGGCTACAGTTACCTCCGCTTGATGAATCTCCTGCTCCATATCACGCAGGTATTGATTCAACATAACAATCGGATCTTCCATTTTGTCGAGAACCTCGTGTACCGATGCTTTAGTAATATCTTTTACCCGTTTGAAAATACCCATGTTGTTATTCTCCCTTCTCGTAATTCGCGAGTTTGGCTTTCAATTCTTCAAGCTCTTTACGGAGCGCCTTTTTCTCCAGATCGTCCATCATCTTATCCAGCTCCGAAGCCGTCGGCTCTGATGCTGTATTCCAGTCTTGGCCAGGTTGACCTCCCTCGAAATTCGAAGGGTTGCGGTATGGGCCACCAAAGGGACCTTCCGTACGACCTCTCCGAGCATCGCGTCCAGAGCGGTACGGCTCGTTGTACCCTCTGCCGTTATCGTTGTAGCCACCGTAGGAGCCGTAGCTTCCGGGCGGGTAGTCATTGTATACGGGCTCCTTTGGAATAACCAGGGCAGCCAGGATGTACACTAGAATCGCGGCGCCGCTCGTGCAGATCGCCAGAATGATCACAAGAATACGCAGCAGATTTGCATCTACGTTAAAGTAATCCGACAATCCGCCGCAGAGCCCGGCCATCATTTTCTTTTGTCTGGACCGGTATAGTTGCTTCATGATGAATTAGCCTCCTTGTCCAAGCTTGCGCTTCAGTTGCTCCAGTTCTCTTTCGACAGCTGGGTTCTGAGCACCTATGTGTCCTTGTGAAGAATCAATGCCGCCCTGCCTCAGCTCGCGCAGGCTGCGTGCTTCATGCTCCATGCCACTCAGACGATCGTCCAACCGGCGGAACATGCCGTCCTGCTTGCCTCCTCCGACTGCACCGTAGCGTGAGTTCATTCGCTGTTGCAGCTTCAGGGACTCCATGCGGGCTGAATAATACTCCCGTTTATCGTATGCAATCTGGTACTCGCTGCGCATTTCCTGCAGATTATTCCCGAGGTCCTCCAAGCTGAGGCGGCTCTGCTCGTAAAGATCACGATACTGGACAGCCCGCTCATCAGCAGAAGCCTTCTCATGCAGAGCGATACGTGCCAGCTGCTCTTCGCCAGCTTTCAGCGCTGTGACAGCTTGCTGCTCTCTTTTGTCCTTCTGCTGTTCCGCTTGCAGCCATTGCATCTTAAGATGCTGGCTGTGGGCGGAGTATTGGGAGTGCAGACGCTCCGATTGGATGATCTCTTCCCGCGTTCCCCATAGGAACTGGTCGATCAGCTTGACCGGATCTTCCGACTTTTCGAGATGCTCGTTCAAACTTGCTAAGGTAATGTCCCGGACACGTCGTATGATGCTCATCGTTTAATCCTCCTCGTAAGACGCTTAAGCGTTAAATCGGCTTTCTGTTCTGTTAGTATGAACGATTATCTTTGATTTTGGATACGCCCCACACGATCAGGCCAACCGCGAGCAACAGCATGATCAGACCGGACAGCTTGCCAAGCAGCATGATAGCGCCAACGCCTGCTATAACACCGCCGATTATGCGATTTCCGTTCTTCCAGCCAATGTACCCCAGACCGAGTAGAATTAGCGGGAACACCAGCGATACGACCCAGCTAATCAGATGCCCTAATCCCAAAAACTTCATTGCCACAAGTACTCCAGCTGCAATCAAGATCATGCCAACCGTCGAATTCTTTTTCATCTTTGATTGTCACCGCCTTCCCGACTCATTGGTCGTTTGCTTTATGTCTTTATTCTAGGTTAGAATTCGACTTCTCAAAACGGACCTCCGAACGTTTCTAGACCTGGACTGAGGTCGGGGCAAGACTAAGCCTTATGCCGCAAGCATGGCAATCGTTCCACTAATAAACGATTTGTTTCTTCTTAAATATATGAACTCCGCCCTTTATATCCTTCACGGTAACAGATAAAGTCCATATTCCGGGGCTATCGAGATAGGTCCCTGAAGCCAAATAGGTGTACTTATCGAACCCCTCATAACCATAGGGATCTGCGCCTCCTTCTTTAAAGGAGAACGGCACCTGGACTTTCACGCCTTCTTTACTTAATTCAGCAGCGGCCTCCACCGGTTTCCCCATTCCAATCGGGAGCCATGTGTCCAGTCTCGCTTGCTCCGTTTTATGAATAACACGCAACGACATATGAGCTTTCGTCCCCATGACATGCCAATAGAACGGCTCTACCTCACGGGATGGAGAGCTGACCGACAGGGTTGAAGCATGAACAATTAGAAAGATCAGCAGGGTGATATTCAAGCCAAGAATACCTTGTTTGACGGTGTGCAAGGAGCGTGAATAGGTATAGACTGTTCCGACGATAACTAGGGGAAGAAAAAGCTGGATCACTGAGTATTCACCTTTGATTAGCCCAATCAGCTGCGGAAAAAGAATAAACAGGAAGCTAAACAAAGCCCAGGACATAAATCGCTCCGTAAGCGATTTTAACTGAGCCGGCATCAAGCCCGATTGACTACGGCCGGACAACCATAATCCAAGCCCTCCACCTAACGGGATGATTTGGCCACAGTAGCTCATGACAAGAATGATTAACGGAACAATGCTTTCAAGGTCGATTATTCCCTGATAGCTATCGATTGCAAGAGTTACCATTAGCATCATGGAAAGGATTGTTTTTCCCACGTCAGATATTAAGGTAGGCTCTGGTCGTTCAAAAGCGATTACCAACCATACTACGCCAACTATAACCTTCGTTATGGAAAGCACATCCACTTCACCTGTTAGGATCACCGTATAAAGAACTAAAACAGCGGCGATTCTTTCCAGGCGAATGATGCTTGCGAACTCATACTTCACTTGAACAGTCGGCCAAAGACATCTTCTGAAAAAAAAGATTCCAAGCAACAACATAATGGAAAAGACCTCTATAAACCGCTCCACAATGGCAAAAATTCTTGGTAATTCAACGACGTACTCGGATAGCATTGCACACCACCTCTACAGCAAAGATTCTGGACAAAGATCACCAAGCCCAACGGCCCTTGGACAGCCCCAGTAGCTGGGTAAACTTTTCTCCTAACGTCACTTTTGCTGTCATCAGCTTTTCCGAAGTGCAGGATGACTCTGGCTTGTAGCCCGACTGCTTTACCCAAGTCCAATCTACTTCAGCAAGATTATTCGTGGGATTGGCTTCATCAAAACAAGGAGGAGCAATATACGTCTTATTTGTTCGGTCAGCTACCATGCGAGTGTCGCCTGGAGGCTCAAATGAAAAGGGAATAATAAAAACAATAACCGCTAAGAGAACTATTCCGAAACCAATTCCAATTTTCATGCGCATGAGTAATGTAATTTCCCTTCTGTATCATCTCTTTGTTATTTTACAGTAGCGGTATTTTTTGAGATGACTCAGGAGAGCTATTTATGTTCGAATAACCATTAAGATTTGATGGCAACAAAAAACCCTTAAGAGCACATAACTGCATCTTAAGGGCTGAGCTAATTAAGTTTATACGTCGCTTTTTTATACGCTGGCTTCTCCGATCATTTGCCGTTCAATTTTTTTCATCTCATAAAAATAGCCCCTTTGCTCCATCAGCTCCGAATAGGAACCTGTTTCGACTATCTTGCCTTGGTCAATGACCACAATTCGATCCATCTCTTCCAATCCGGCAAGCCGATGACAGATCAGGATAAGCGTATCTTTAGCCGCCTGTGCGTAGAGCTGCTTCAAAACATGCTGCTCTGTCACATAATCCAGCGATGAAGTGGGTTCGTCTAGAAGCCATAACCGTCCTTTGCGGAGCATGGCTCGCGCCAGAGCCAGCCGCTGCTTCTCGCCGTCTGAAAGATTCTCCCCTTTTTCATACACCATATCGGTCAAAGATTTATCGGGCAGTTGCACTTTAGCCAGCACATCCAACAATTGCTCATCAGAATGCTCCTCTCCATTCAGAAGAAGGTTGTCCCGAATCGTTCCCCGGAAGAAATGACTTTGCTGCAACACCACGTTAGCCGCTTGCCAAATGCTCGTCTCATCCAGTTCACTTACCGCAACGTCGCCTAATCGTATGTCACCAACAGTTGATGTACGCAGCTTGAGGAGCAATTCGATAATCGTTGACTTTCCTGACCCGCTCGGCCCTACAATCGCCGTTTTGGAGCCAGGTGAAAGATGCAGGGATATGTCCCTGAGCGCTGGTCTCCACTCTCCTTCATATTGAAACGAAACACCGGATAGCTCTACCGAAACGGCATGATCAACAGACAACGCGCCACCAGGCTGAGAAGAATGCATATCGGTGGACTGAACCGTTTCCGTCAATCGTCTAGCCGCATGTTCGCTATCCTCCTTGTACGCAGGAAGTGTGGCCATTGCCGCCGCTTCTTCAAATACGGTTAACGAGGCCATGACCAGCATAGCAAGAAATACCCCAGCAAGCGCTCCGTCCATTATTAAATAGGCTCCAAGCGCTAGCACCCCCCAGGAAATGAGGAAGGTAACCAAAGCGTGCATCGATTGCCCGCGCAGCAAGTGCCCGGCTGCTCTTTGCTGCTCAACTGCCAATACAGCGGAAGCCTGCTGAAGCTGCCCCTCTCGCTGTGCCAATTGCCCGTATACTTTTAAATCCCGGAAACCGTACAACACCTCGGTTACTTCCGTGGAAAGCAGCGCCCGCTGCTCGCGAACGCGACCATTTATTTTCCGCTGTCCGAGCAAAACAATTCCCGGCACAACGAATGCCGTTGCCAGCATGCCTAGCACAAACAGAACAGCAATCCAGATCGAAATGGCAGAAGTAAACAACACTGTAGCCAAGAACACCATGACGACCATAATCGGGGGATAAGCGACTCGCAAAAAATAATTTTGCAAACTTTCCACATCCCCAACGATCCGCGCAAGCAGATCACCGCTTCGATTTTTGTTCAGTATACCGGGCGTTAAAGGAATAAGCTTGGCAAAAAAAGATGTACGCAAACGACTAAGCATCGAGAACGTCGCCTGGTGAGAGTACAACCGTTCTCCATAACGACTTGCCGCCCGAAGCAGACCAAGTAATTTGACCATCGAGGTGAGCAAAATCAAAGTATAAAGCGGTGGTGCAAATACCGTTTGCGAAATCATATATCCACTCGCGGAAAAGAGGGCCACGCCGGCTATGCCTGCGATAAATCCACCCAATATCGAAAGAAGGATATCCTTGCGCTCCTGAAACATCGCCTTTGACAGAACAGCCAGCCCATTCATGATGATAGCCCCCCGTTTCGTTGGATATCGACCATCTCGGCATACTGAGGCAGGCGCTCCAGAAGCTCTTCATGCCGTCCGGAGTCCACCAATACACCATTGTCCATAAACAAGATTTTGTCGGCTTGTTGAATCGTATATAGTCGGTGAGCCACCGTAATCATCATTGCCGTTTTTGCAAGTTTGGCAATGGAGTTTTGGAGTACCCGCTCGGTGTGCAAGTCCAGCCCAACTGTAGGTTCATCAAACAAAATGATGAGAGGACGCTTCAAAAAAGCGCGTGCCAAGGCAAGCCGTTGCTTTTCCCCACCTGACAGTCCTCTGCCTCCTTCACCGACAAGGGTATCCAATCCATGCTCCAATTGGGCAGTAAGCGCAGCAAGTCCAGCTTCCTCTGCCGCTCGCTCAATTTCAGCTCTAGTGATGTTCTCACCAGCACCAATCGCAATATTCTCAGCCAATGTGCCTGCAAAAATATATGGATGCTGTGTAATGTAGCTAATATGTTCGAACCATGCGGTCTCATCGTATTCCGAGAGTGGCTTGCCATTGGCCAGAACCGTTCCCGATGCTGGTTTCAGCAAACCGGAAATGAGATGGAGCAAGGTCGTTTTGCCGGAACCGCTTTTGCCAACAATGGCAATGTGTTCTCCAGGACCGAGCAGGATCCGACCCGTCTCAAGCTCGAATGAATCCGGGGCATATCGAAACCGTAGATGGTCCAGTTCCATCGATGGCAGCTTGGAAAGGTTATCAGGATGAGAAATTTCTGATTGGATCTCGTCGATACTATCGGATGTTCCTGCTCCTTCATTGCCATTCGCGTCTCTGCTCTCCCCTGCCGTTTCCTGGAGCATCTCTTCCACTTTACGAACCGCTCCCATACTTGTTCGGCCGCTGTGAAAGGCCGTTCCCGTATTCTTTAACAGGCTGTAAAACTCGGGAACGAGCAACAAAACGAAAAAGGCGGTATGGAACGTCATTGATTTGAAAACGAGTAATTGGATGGCCAGTTCGAGAGCGACAATGCCAATGCTTAACATAACGATCGATTCCAGCATGAAGGTATTCGTAAACGCAATCTTCAAAATGCCCATCGTGGCATCACGGTAACCCAAACTGCTGCGTTCAATCTCCTGCTGTTGACGGTGAGCCCGTCCAAATATTTTCAGCGTCACCAGCCCTTGCAGAGAATCCAGAAACGTACCTGAAAACTCGGCCAGCTGCGCATATTTTTCCTCTGATTTGTTCTTCGTTTTCAGTCCTACCAAAATCATGAACAACGGGATGAACGGAGCTGTAAACAGCATAATGAAACCTGTGTTGGCATGCAGTATAAATGTAATGACCAGAATCAGAATCGGGATCATAGCAGCTTCCATCATACGCGGCATATACTGACTGAAATAACTGTCAGCCTCATCCACAGCATCCAGAGCAATGCTGACCTTGCCTCCCGTCTGTCCATGAAGGGTTGAAGGCATGGTGGCATGGGTCAACTTTTGCAGTACGGCTGCTCGCATATTCGTCTTGGCAGCGGCAGCCATACGCAAACCAACCTTACCGTTTCCATAAGACAACAGGGTGCGCACAACCATAACAACTAGAAGCAGGCTGAGCAACACGATAACTGATGAAAAGGAAGCTCCCTCCACAAAAATCCGCTGGACTGCTTCAGCAAGCAGTCCAGCCTGACTCACAATAGCAGCACCAAGCGCGAGTGAAATGACCGCGAGGAGGGCCATATTTTTCCTTTGTGAAGACATTTGCCGAGAAATCAGACTGGATCTCCTCTTCACAGATCTCTCCTCCTTTAATAGGCCTTTTAAGAAACCTCAACACGCCGGAATGAATCACCTGCTTTATTTTTTCCCTTTTACATAATCCGCATCAAACAAGAAAAGTTTGAAGACCAGAATCAGGGATGGGATCAACAGGCACAAACCACCGATAAACACAACAACTAACGCGAAGCCCATTGCGGGTGAAGTTGCGCTGCTCTGAATCGTGATGTAAGGATCAAGAATATAGGGGTATTGCCCAATCCCGTAAGCAAAAAAGGCACAGAAAAATTGCAGCATAATGCATATGAAAGCTAATCCATAACGACGTCCGTTGTATAACAACCACATCGCGATCATGAAGAAAGCAACGGAAAGCGCGAGCAACCACCATAAATCCATCATATTTTGAAAATGCCGCTCATTGTGTTGACCCAAATAAATAAATGCTGTCAGTGCAAGAATAATCGTCGGTGTGCTCCAGAACAGGGCGTAGTTCCGCAACAGCTTCAACGCGGAATGATCCTCTGCCCGTGAAGCGTAAAAGGTCAGAAATGAGCCGCTAATGAACAAAACGGACACGATTGCCAGTCCAACGATGCTCCAAGATAACGGATTGGTAAACAGCTCCCAGTAATCCAGAGAAACCGTCTCACCCTGTTTTACGATAAAGCCGCCTTCAGACAACGTTAACGCCACTGACAACGAAGCCGGAATAAGCAAACCTGTAGCTCCGTACAAAAAAAGATACACGATGTTTTTTTTGGAACCGTAATTTTCAAAAGCATAGAACGAACCGCGAATCGCAAGCAGTATAACGGCAATGCTTCCCGGAACAAGCAGCGCTGAGCCATAATAATAGGCGGTGTCCGGAAAAAATCCGACGATGCCAATGTAGAAAAAGACAAAAAATACATTCGTGATCTCCCAAACGGGTGATAAATAACGGGAAATTAGACGATTAATGAGATGATCCTGCTTCGTCAAACGTGCATAGAAAGCGAAGAAGCCCGCCCCGAAATCAATGGAAGCTACAATTAAATAGCCGTACAAGAACAACCAGAGTACCGATATACCGATCAATTCGTAACTCATCATGCTGGACCACCCCCAGAATGATTAGACTTTTCTTTCATCCATTTTTCCATCTCAACTTCTGCTGGATTATTGTTGAACAAGCGTCTTAGCACGATTACACATATGACGCCGAGTACGATGTACAGGAGCAGGAACACGAAAAATAAAATCCTTACACTCGGTGAAGAAGTAGCGGCTTCCTCTACACGCATATATCCACGGATAATCCACGGCTGCCGCCCGATTTCTGCATAAAACCAGCCCATCTCAACAGCCAGAAAAGCGAGCGGTGCGCTCAGTGCAATAATGCGGAGCATCCACTTGTTAAGCTCATTGCGCTTTTTCCAGAACAGGAGCAGGAAATACAGGACCGAAATAGCGAGTAGAGTAAATCCGATTCCAGCCATTACATCAAACAGGTAATGAACGAGAAGCGGTGGCCATTCATCCTTGGGGAATTCCTCCAGCCCCGTTACCTCTGCATTAAAATCTCCAAAAGCCAGGAAACTGAGTAGTTTCGGCAGGTGAATAGCCCCTAGAATTTCATTCTCTGCATTAAGCCATCCCAATAAAACCAAATCTGCGCCGCTTTCCGTCTCAAAATGCCACTCTGCCGCTGCCAGCTTCTCCGGCTGATGCTCCGCCAAAAACTTGGCAGACACATCTCCGGCCAGCGTATTCAGCAAACCGAACAGCAAAACAACCGCCATCATAAGGTTCAAGGCTTTTTTGTGGTATGCGGATACTCCTTTTCTCAGCATCGCAAAAGCTGCAATTCCGGCTAACAGAGCAGCCCCTGTCAAATAGGCCGAACTTAATACGTGGAACACCTTGGAGAACGTCGCCGTATTCAGCATCGCTTGCACCGGGTCAACCGCTGTGAACTGGCCCGCTTCCATAACAAAGCCTCCAGGCTGGTTCATGAATCCGTTCACAGTCGTAATAAACACGGCAGACATGCCTGCTCCGGCCACAATTGGAATCGTCAGCAGCCAGTGGATATACGGATTTTTGAACCGATCCCACGTATACAAATAAATGCCCAGGAAGATAGCTTCAAAAAAGAACGCGAACACTTCCATAAATAATGGCAGCGCAATGACATTACCGGCCAGCTTCATAAAATTCGGCCACACCAGAGCCAGCTGCAGCGAGATCGCCGTACCGGTCACGACACCAACCGCAACAGAAATGACAAACCCCCGTGCCCACCTCTTCGCCATCAATGTATAATGGGGATCCCTTTTGCGGATTCCGATGAACTCGGCTATCGCAATCATTAATGGTATACCGACACCAATCGTCGCAAAAATAACGTGGAACCCGAGCGTCAAGCCTGTCACCAGCCTGCTCCACATCACCGTATCAATTGCCATTGTTAACGGCCTCCTTTCAAACTCTGTTCGATTATTGTGATAAAATAAAGCTTTTGATTAGGCTTGCTAGCCGTTGTACTGCATTCAGTATCAGATTTGGATAGGTTCAATGGCATCTTTGCATATTAAGTTTAATAAGATGTTCCATGATCTTGGCTATGTGAATTGAGAAATTTTTCACAAAGTAAGATACACTGTGCCACAGAATCATTGCGCTTGCCTGCAGTTTATTACGGGCTGAAGCGAGATCTGAACCTGTATAAACCTGATATCATTATTATATCTTTGACTCTTCGCAATTCAATCACTGACACGCGTTCGTCTCTAAACGTTAAAAAAAGGGTCAACTCTTTCTGAAAACTTAGTGAAAAATACAGAAAGCACTCGAAAGAGCTATTGTTTCACATAACTCTTTCATGGTAACGCAAAAGATAAATCCCCTCCGAATGGAGACTGGAAGGAGAATTGACCAGCATGGAGCTGCCCGTCGCCCGCATCTGGACTCAATTCCCCGTCCCTTCTGTAATGATCGGCAATTTCTCCTTACAGCATCCTATTCGCCAGGGCTAGGGCTAGGCTCAACTTCTCCATTAAGGTTCCCACTGCCGGCTTCCTTGATTTCAAAATCATCAAAATAATAAGTCAGCCTGGTCGTGCCGCTGCCAATCCGCAGCTGAATAGAAGAATCTGCAGTATCGTTGGAGCCGGTATAGGTATAATTCATTTTCAGCTGTTTCCATGTCGTATCAACCGGCGTATTTTTAGCGACATATCCGTATCTCGGCGTTCCCGTACCGTGGTCGAGAATGATTTGGGCCACATCGGATCCTACCGCCAGCTTAACCCATACCGATATTTCATAGGTTTTATTTTTTTCAAGCGCCACCTTCTGCAACGGTGTTCCGTAATTGCCTGTCACCGTCACTTTGGCGGAGCCGGCGCTATTATTGTAAGTATCCGCCGTCACCGTCACTCTGGAAAGGGTAGCGTTCATTGCTGTCCAGCCTAAAGTGTTGTATTCAAAGGCTCCGTTATTGAGCAGATTGGTCGTTCCCGACTGTGCCGTTGTGTATCGAAAATCCAGTCCGGCGAATCCGCCTCCAGCAAGCGGATCTCCCAAATAATTGTTTACACGCGGCTTTTTATCGTCGGAAGCATAAATGGGACCGTCTATAGAGCCTATCTCCGGCAGCGATGCGGATATGCTGCCGCTTATCCAGCTGTCCCCGCCGTAATTTTCCTTGCTGACAAGATAATAGGATCTTCCAGGAAACAAACGCACCGGCTCGTAAAGCTGCGCATAGCGAAAGTCCCCCGCCTGCGCACCGTCCGGCCTGACTTTAGCCTCCGTGACCAGAGCTTTTGTATTGGCATCCAGCAGCCTGAGCAGATGAGTTTCGAAATTTCCTGCCTCAAATTTTCGTCCAAGCGCAGTCAACATGATCGACGTGCTGCCAATGGTGAACTTCATACCTGCATAACCGCTCCAGCCGCTGCGCGGTTGGCCGCCCGATAGCGACTGTACGAACCCCAACGTATTTTCCAGATCGACCGGTAGCGGGTCGGGCTCCGGCTGTGGCTGCGTCGTTACTGGCTCCGGAAGCAGGATAGGCGCGGGAGTGCCGGGAGTGCCGCTTTCGTATAGGAAATCCAGTCCGACAAAGCTGTTTCCTCCCGGGGGACTTTCTTTATAGGCGGAGCCCCAAACTCCGATTCGGGCAGTCGCTACGGAAGCCGTCGTTACAATCATGTCGCTGTCATACCACACATCCTCTCCGACCTTCTCCTCGCTCATCAAATAATAGACTTTATTCGCCTCCAGCGTAACGGCGGCGGGAAGCTGGACATAGCTGAAATCGCCGTTCGCTGCCGCATCCGACATATTAAGCTGAACCAAGCTGCCCGAAACATCGGCCCCCGTGGCGGCATCCACCAATTTCATCCGGTGCAAGCCGTAGCTGCCAGGCAGGTTAACGCGCCCAAAAGCCGTCACGGCGATTGGGTTGCCGGCCGTCTCCAGCTTCATGCCTACCCAGCCGCCCCATTCGTTGCGAAGCTTGCCCGCTTTAACGATGGATTGGACAAAGCTGCTTTTTCCAGCAAAATCAACCGGCGCCGATGGTGTCGTCTCAGGCGGCTGCGGCCTGATTAACTCCCCGGAATTTGGCACGGTCGGGATAATGTCTCGGTAAGCGCTCTCAATTCCCGCCGCCGCAATAATCGCCTGCGCTCCGGCAGGCCAGTTGCCGTCCGGGACATACACCGTACCGGAAATTTCACTGTTGGTTCCCATATTCACCTGTTTGCGGCTATCCGTATAAGTGGAACGCACTTTATTGTTGGAAGACGGATTGATGAAGATCGGAATGGCAGCGAACTCAATGACATTGTTCTCCGCCGTTATATTGCTGCTTCCTTGGTCCAAATAGATGGCGCCAAAGTTATTTTTCTGACCTTTGATGTAATTACCGGTTATCGTTATATCGTAAGAGGTGCCAAGCATATAGATGGAGCCTCCGTCCACCAGCTCCTGCATCGTATGATGAATGTAGTTATTGCGAATGACATTGTTTCGGTTGCTTGTATCCACATCTCCCCAACCCCAGCCAAGCGTAATGCCGGAATAAGGCATATTCGATATTTCGTTATGGGCGATTTCGATATTTTGCGGATAGTCTGCAAAGATAGCCACGCTAGAGCGATATTCGACGCCTATCCGATAAAAAAAGTTATTGGAAATCGTATGGCCTTTCTCCAGCTTTCCGGGATCAAGCGGATTATAATGATCGGGATTGCGCATATCCACTTCCCCAATCTGAATCCCGCTCCCGGATAAATCCATAAACACATTGCCGATGATGCGGTTGTTTTGGCTTCCGCCCGACATATTGATAGCCGCACTGCCGAGCTGCGAGAAACGGTTGCGCTCGAACACGATGGAGCGGCCCTCTGTAATCTCCACGGCGGCAGGCGTCAAACTCTCCGTAGTGATGCCTGAGTTGGGATCTTTCCGGCGCAGCACATTAGACTGCACATCAGGCAACCCTAGCGCGCTGCTTGGTTCCAGCCAGGTTGAATATTGAAACCTGATTCCTCTAAACTGGATGTTATGAACCGGCTCCGCTTCCATTCCCCTCATCGTTACAAGCTTCTCCAGCTTAGGAACGGACACCTGCGCGGTGCTGAGATCTTCACCCGGTCGAGGTTTATAGAAGAACGTATCGCTAGTGCGGTCCAAATACCACTCGCCCGGCTGATCCAATAATTCGTAAGCGTTTTCATAATACCAGGGAACAGTAGCCGACGTGGAGCCTTTGCTGCGCAAAGCATACCAGCCCGGCTGTTTCATTTTGATTGAGGCTTTCCCATCAGATAGTGTAATTGCCTCTACAGCGCCGCGCGGATTGGTCCACATTTGCTTGAATACCATTTCCATGTCGCTTTGATTGCCCCAGCCCGCCAGCTCAATTGCCGATGTGCTCAGGCCGTTATCGTCATGCGCAGCGTCCGGCAGGCCGCCTTCGCTTCTGGCTCTTATCGCGCGTATGCCATCCACGTATAACTGTCTTGTCTCCACATCGGCGCCTGCCGCCGCTTTATATATATTTTTTGCAGCGTCGTGCAGCTCCCAGCCGCTTATCGTTTGATCTCCGCTCAGCACAGGCGATTCGCCTGGATAGGCTTCATAAATGACGTTATAGCCGTTTTGCCCTGAATCCTGCGCGGTAAATTCAACCGTATCCGTTAAGCGAAACACGCCGCCGCGCAAATAAACGTGAATATCAGCCCCCATGCCAGCAGTCATGCCGCGAACCGCATCACGCGCCTTCTCAATTGTTTGGAATGGAAGCTCAGCCGTCCCCGGATTATCGTCATTCCCTTGAACAGCATCCACATACCATGCGCCTTCAGATAAAGCCTCAGCCCTATTCGCCTGCCATACCGGCAGCAGACCCATCATCATACAGACAACAACTGCAATTTTTATCCATTCGCCGCGTTTCATCATACTCCTCCTCTACATTGCTCTTAACGGCGATAACCCATGAACCGCGCATGCGATAGATCCGCTGGTGCATACGCGGACCATTACAGCGTCATTGCAGCATAAAACCTGACAGCTCCAGCGTCGGAATGTCCATCGATTTTCCATTAACGGACATGTATCGTACTCCTTCACTGAACGGGCTGTATTCCAGCGCCAGCTCTAAACCACCGCGATTGAACTTCACCGTCCGGGATATTCGGTATCTCGAATGAACGCTTGATGAGAGGCTATCGCTGACGGAAGAAAGTGCACATCGCTCCCGGAATGACGCAAAATCTCCGTCCTTTTCCCCGCTGCCTATCTCCACCGCAAAACCATTGCAAACGGCTAGAAGCTCCTCTGCGCCGAAATTCCGGGCAGGTCCCTCATAGTTAATTAGCGATACCGCCAAAAAACCGCCTTGTCTTGTTATCGATACTCCCATCTTCCTCCCCAGATTCGAAATTCGCAAAGGATGAATAGCGATATAAACCGGGCCATCCTTCACATAGATGGAGCATGGAGCTGCACTCTCGCCCCATTCCCCGGCAACGGGCTGTTCGCCCAAAAAAATCTCATCCGGCGCAGCGCCATCATCGCCAAGCGTCACATAAAGCTGGAGCGCGAGCCGATGAATGCCCGACTGCAGAAACGCTTTGGGCTTATACACGACAACAGCCGTATTTTCATGCTGAAGCGCTATTTTTCGGCCTTCGTCGTTTAATATGTTCATAGACAGGTCGATTTTCTTTGTATTGCTCACATATCTGGAAAATACAGTGCCAACATCGTTTAGTTTTCGGACGGGGACGGAGCGTCTGTACAATAAATGAAAGGCATCGGTCTGCATGCCGTTATGAAATTCACGGGTCGAGGTCCCGAGCGCGTAATTGTCCGTCATGTAAGTCTGAATCAGCCCTTCCGCAGCAGGATATTCATAGGCACCTTGGACGCACAGATCGGGCTCCGCATCCGCGCCGTAATCGCTTGACGGACTGCAATCGAAGGAGGCTTTAAATGTAAACGGATACGTTTTATGCAGCAGCGTTTCTACTAGCCTAGTCGGGCAATGAAAGTCGGCCATCATCCGCATAGCGGAAGAAATGCGTTGTCCCGTTGTCAGCGCCTCGTAACTCCACTCCGTGTCGGCCCCGTAATCCGGCAGGCGCGCCCCGAGCAGCGACAGCAGCATAAACCGGTTGGAATGGATTCTTCCCGCCGAGTCCCTCATATACGCGCGCGAATAGGGACCCGCGTGCTGGAGAGTTTGGGGGTGGTAATGCCCGAGCAAATCAATCCAGGTTCTTTCCTCCAATTCAAGGGCAAGGGCGACAACCGCTTCATCCTGCACCCACGCGGCAATTTCTGCAAGCGCATAAGCATGAATGGGCGTATAGGTTGGACTGTTGAATTCGGTGGATACGCCCCGGCGCCGAAGCAGCTCCTTAAACTGCAGCAAACGGCCCGACCCGACCCGAAATGCGGCCTCATCATTGAACATCTGGCCGGCAAGCAGACAGATAAACGAGGCCATCGAAGGAAAGTTGTCATTTACCCCAACGTAATCCATGTCATCTTCCAAAAAATGAGGCAGCATATTTGTTACGTACCCGCGAAGCTGTTCCTTCGCCGGAGGCGCAAGCAAAGCCATGTCTCTAACTAAAATTTGCAAAGCAATCATCGGCGCAAAGTGGCAGAACTTATAAGAAGACTCCATTATAATGCGGTTTGCCGCAGCAGACGCCTCACTGCTGCCATGCTCCAAGTAGATCAAAGCCGTCCATAACCGCTCGCGCAAATCATCGACCATCGACGGCTCCTTCCAAAGCGTGCCATCGTTGGCCATACGCAGCGTATCGGCCGCCACTCTTGCGCATATAACGCTCCGCCTCTCACGCTGCCCTCGCAAGTCGTAATAAAGCCCTTCTTCCATGCCGAACCTCCTCTCCCATCAGGTTTCCATATTCAAATCATGCTCCAGCCCTTCGATCAGCATCAGCAAAACCATCGATTGGCCATAGGGCATCGAGCAGATCGGAATATCCCTATACTCCTGAAGCGTCCGCCCCATGCCCGTGCCGTAGGATACGCCCCGGACAATTCCGTAATCGTCTATTTGGCTGAGCACCGCCCGCCATGCTTTTACGCTGGCCTCCTTGTAAGCAATCGGCAAGTATCCTTTCCTTACCGCTTTGAGCAGACCATAAGCAAACGCGGCTGTGGCCGATGTTTCCGCATAGGATGACGGATCGTCAAGCAGCGTATGCCACATGCCTTCAGAATTTTGCAGCAGTGACAACGCTTCGGCCTGCTTCTCCAGCGCCGATAGGAACACCCCTTTCACGCCTTCTGGCAGCTCGATTATGTCGAGATAATCAACCAGTCCAGCTGTATACCAGGAATTCCCTCTAGCCCATAAAGCCTTCGCGAAATGATGGTTCTCCAGAAAAGTCCAGCCGTGAAACAGCAAGCCCGTGCTCCGGTCGGTCAAATATTTCAAATGTACTAAAAATTGGCGTATGCTTTCCTGAATATAAGCGTCATTGCCAAGCAGCACGCCCATTTTCGCAAGAAAGAGAACCGTCATATACAAGGTGTCATCCCAAATTTCTCCGGGATTCAATGCCCCCGATACCGTATGCTGAATGGCATTTTCTCCAGTGCGCGGCATCTCATACATCGCATATTCGGCCCATTCCTGGCATGCCCGCAAATAAGGCTCGTGCTTCGTTTCTTCGTAAAGGCAAACAAGCGCAAGCATCGGACACATCGTGTTTACATTTTTGGGCGGGAGCCCCCGCTCCAGCTGCGAGTCAAACCAGCCTCTCAGTTCCTGCAGCAGCTCGGGACGTTTTGTTTTTCGGTAATATAAATAAATCGCGAACAGACCTACACCCTGCGGCCATTCCCAGTTGTCCATTGATACGATGCCAATCGGGCAGACTTCCTCCACAGGACTTTGTAGATGCTTCAGTTGCTCCATTACCTTCCGAATTTTCGAATCCATCTTCGACACATTATCGGCACGCATATTTTTTTGTCCGCACCTTCTTCCCCTCTTGAGTACTCTTAACATTATGAAAAAAGGGGCGCGGACAAAATAAACAATACTCACGGCGCCATACACAATTTTTATGATCCGGGGAATTGTAGATGCGGGAATTCATGTTTATGGACGGCTACAAAGGACTTTGTTATATTCTGGCCGTAAGATCACAACAAACACCAAAGTAGGTGACATCATGCAACAGACCGCTCCGGTCAAAGACAACAACCCCCCTCTAAAGAGCAGTATGCTGAGCAGCAAACAAATCCAAAGAAGAAGGAGATTCAAGAAGAATATCCCGTGGATGATCATGTTTGTCCCTGTGGTCGCATACTACATTATTTTTAAATACATCCCGATGGGCGGGAACATCATCGCCTTCAAAAACTATAATTTTACGGATGGTATTTGGGGCAGCACCTGGGTGGGAATAGAAAACTTCAAGTTGCTGTTCACCGATCCGCTCGCTTTTGCAACTATTCGGAATACATTTGTAATCGCTTTGCTTTCTATCGTGGTCAACTTTCCATTTCCTGTTTTGCTTGCCCTGATGTTTAACGAGGTACGCAAGCAATGGTTTAAAAAGACCGCCCAAACGCTGCTTTACCTCCCCCATTTTCTCTCATGGGTCATTGTCGGCGGGCTCGTCATTACTTTATTTGCGCAGGAGTCCGGCACTGTCAATCATCTGTTGAAGCAATGGACGGGCGAAGCATTTCCGTTTCTTTATAAACCGGCGTCTTGGCTAACTCTGTTTCTCGCTTCCGGAGTATGGAAAGAAGCCGGCTTTGCCGCCATTATTTATTTGGCCGCCCTCGGTAACATTGATCCGAGCCTATATGAGGCAGCGGCTTTAGATGGAGCGGGGAAGATGCAAAAAATATGGCATGTTACACTGCCAGGAATTCGCCCCATCATCGTCCTTATGCTGATTCTCGGCATGGGCAGAGTGATGGATGTCGGCTTCGATCAAGTGTACAACCTGCAAAATCCGATCGTGTCCAATGTATCCGAAGTCATATCCACTTATATTTACCGAATGGGTTTGCAGGGAGGACAGTTCTCGCTGACTGCTGCAATGGGCTTGTTCGAGGCCGTTATCGCTCTTGCGCTCGTACTGGCCACCAATTCGGTCGCCCGCCGGTTTGGTCAAGGATTATGGTAAGGAGGAAAAGGGATGCGCTTAACTCGAGGCGAAAAATGGTTTAATCTCATCAATTATGTTCTGCTTTCGGTTGCCGCGCTGACCTGTTTGCTGCCTTTGGTCAACATACTCGCCGTATCGCTGAGCAGCAACGAAGCCATTCTTTCCGGCAAAGTTTTTCTATTGCCCATTGAAATGAATGTTCAAGCCTACGCTATTCTGTTTAAAGGCACCCCAGTGCTTAATGCGTTTCAGAACAGCCTGATTCTTACCGTATCAGGTACAGTCGTTGCGATGCTGCTTACATTTTTGGCAGCGTATCCATTATCGCGGCAGGACTTCTACAGCCGCAAGTTTTTTACGCTTGCTATCGTATTTACGATGATATTCAGCAGCGGAGTCATTCCGCAGTATTTGCTGGTCAAGTCGCTTGGCCTGATCAACAGCTATTGGGCGATTTGGCTGCCGGCCGCCATCAGTGCCTACAACATGCTAATTATGAAAAATTACTTCGAGAACCTGCCTGTTGAGCTTGAGGAAGCCGCCCGTATTGACGGAGCATCGGAGCCCCGTTTTATCGGCAAAATCGTGCTTCCGCTCTCTCTTCCAATGCTTGCTACGCTCTCTCTGTTCTACGGAGTCGCAATGTGGAATAACTTCATGTCCGTGCTGATTTATATCAATGATGCGGATAAGCTGAATTTGTCGGTGCTTGTGCAGCAAATGGTCAGAAGCCAGTCGCTGGCGCAGGATTTCGCGCTGCGGCCGGAGGATATCGCCCAGTCCACGCCGGAGGGCGTTAAATCGGCAGGCGTTATGGTCATGATTATCCCTTTGCTGCTGGTTTACCCCTTTATTCAAAAGTATTTTGTCAAAGGTGCAATGATAGGTGCAATTAAAGGGTGAGGGCTAGATTCCACCAAGGAGGCGTTAAATCTGAAGAAAACATTCGGAGGGGGCCGCATATCAATGATAGTATCCAAAAAAACATCGTCTGCCATTTTATTATTGCTGCTGGGCGGCATGATGCTGCTCAGCGCTTGTTCTTCAAAAGAAGGAACCAGCAGCGGTGGCAAATCGGACGGACAAGAGACAAGAGGTAAAATCACTTCAACCATTTACGACAGAGGCGGCGTCGCACCGGAGGAAGGAACTATGATCTCCAACCGATGGTCCAAATGGATTAAAGAAAACAGCCCGGTGGACGTATCTTTTGTAAGCGTGCCGCGCTGGGAGTCCGCCCAAAAGCTGAACACGCTGTTTGCATCGGGCACGGCTCCCGATTTGATTTTGGAATATGATTCGGTCATCAAAAACCAGCTTTACACCCAGAAGCAGTTGCTTCCCTTGGATGAATATATAGAAAAAAGCACCGTTTACAAAGGAATGCTCGAGAAATATCCTACCCTGCGCAAGCTGGGAACTAAAGATGACGGCAAACTTTATGAAATCGGACGAATCAGCGATGTTATTCCTCAGCATATCATCTATATTCGCACCGATTGGCTCAAAAAACTGAACCTTGAAATGCCAAAGACGACAGAGGATTTCTTCAACGTTGCCAAAGCATTCGCGGACGGTGATCCCGATGGCAATAACAAGAAGGACACCTATGGCGCTAACCTCAGCTTTGTGGGCATGATGGGCGTTGACGCCATGTTTGGCACTATCTTTAATGCCAATGACAAAAATCCTTGGATTCTGGATGAAAACGAAAATTTGGTGCTCGGCTGGGATCGGGTAGAGGCCGCTCTCCAATTTAAGAAAAGGCTGTATGACGCGGGGATCGTAGACAAAGATTTTCTGACCGATGGCAAGGGAGATAAAGCCAAGCTGGATTTTACGACCGGCAAGCTTGGCATTTGGGGCTCCAACGGACCGGATGCCGCCGCATACAGTACATTAAAGCAAAATATTCCGGATGCCGAAATTGCAGCGCTGCAATTGCCGGAAGGCCCTTTTGGCTCTTTCAGCCCGATTATCGGCACCCCAATTTCAATGAATGCTGTCGTTAATGCACAAGCCAAAAATCCAGCTGACATTATTAAATATATCGATTTCATGATGTCAGAAAAAGCAACTATGGTGCTAAACAATGGAATGGAAGGCGAACACTATAAAATTGGGGACAACGGCTGTCCAACTGTCATCGATCCCGAAAAAAACAAAATCGAGAAAAACTACAGCGGCGATTTTGCTATGATTACAGGCGGCATTACCGGCAAATGCGCCTCTTACAACCTGCTGCTGAATCCAATTGAACCGAAAGAACAGACTGCCGAGGGCAAAGCCGCTTATGAAATCTCCAAACAATTCGCAGCAGCCTATCAATCTGCTTTCGACGCCTACCTTGATCCGTCCAGGCCTATGGTCAGCATCATTCCAAACGCCGCTTTGCCTTCATTGCCGCAAACTCTGCAGATTAATCAAACCAACGGGTTCAAGACGGTTTATGATATTATCGCCAAAAGCATCATTTCCGGCGGAAGCTATACCGCCCAGCAAGCCATCAAAGATGCACAAGCGGCCTGGCAAACATCAAACGGCGCCAAGGTCGAAGCCTTTATGAAGGAATGGTATGCAGAGAACAAGGACAAAACGCTGCTGACAAAGGACTATTACGATTTCATTAAGAAGAATAACGAATGAATTTTTAGAACAGGCACAACTCCTTTTGTCGATTTGCGACAAGGGGAGCTGTGCTTTTGCCGTACGGATGAACTTGTCGTTCCTCTTCTTGACCCTAACGAAGGCTAGGTCGGGATTCGCAGATAGACTACTTCAAATAATTCGAGGTGGAAGTTTTCTATGAAAAAAAATCCATGGCTGCGTTTTTTCCTGTCCTATCTATTTGTTTTTTTGTTCACAGCTGTATCGCTGGTCATTATTTTTTTACTTATCCTCGGAAACGCCTCTAAAGAGGAAGCCGGCAACGCCAATAACAGATATGCCCACACCGTGGTGAAAACTTTCGATAATATGCTTCGGAATATCGAGCAGGCAATCATTCAAGAGACTCTGACAAACAGCGATTTGCAATCGTTCTACGACCACACCGGCACTAACGATATATACTCCAATTATTTGTTGTACTCCCGGTTTAGAGATTTGACGAGCAGCATTAACGGCATAGATTCAATCTATCTCTATCGGACCTCCGATCAAAAAGTCATGTCAGACTCCTACCTGCTGGACCTCGCCGACTTCGAAGACAAAGAGTTCGTAACGAGCCGAATGAAGCAGCCTAACCTGAACAGCTGGTCTTCGCCCCGCTCTTATTCCTCTATTAAAGGCGGGCAAAGTCGGCAGGTTGTTTCTCTTGTGAAAGGGATTCCGTTTGGCACCGCTCAGCAGGGACTGCTCGTAGTGAACCTTTTTTTGCCGTATTTGCAAAATGAGTTGGCGGAAATCGGTCAATCCGATCTCCATTATGCCTATTTTACCGATCCGGCGGGTAAACCGGTCTTTCGTTCATTGGAATCCTATAACAGTGACCGGGTTCAAATTCAATCGGAGCTAACGGATTGGAGCCTTCATTCCGGCTTGAAAAACACGAAGTTTGGTGGCTTTTTATCGATCATCTCCTTCTTCTGGATTATTTTCATAGCTCTTGTCCTGATTTTCGGAATTGCTTTGCTGGTCTATGTGTTTCGCCGCAATTACAAGCCAATCGATACAATTACAAACCGGATTCAGCAATATGTATACAACGACAAGTACCGCTATGAAGGCGACCAATTCGCTTTCATCGACTCCTCAATCGAAAAGCTAATTTTACAGTCTCAGCATCATGAAGCACAGGCGGCCAAAGATCTCATTTGGAAAAAGAGCACGTTGCTCCGTGATTTTGTAACCGGAACAATGAACTCGGTTCAGGCCGAGACTAAGCAGGAACTGTTGGAAGAGCAATTGCTGGAAAGATTTAAGGCAGCACCGCGATCGTGTCTAGTTTTGCTCATCGAGGTTGACGCGTACAACATTTTCTTGCAAACGTACAACGAACGCGATCAGCTCTTGCTTAGATTTGCGCTGCAATCAGCCGTCTCGGAAATGTCCAGTCATTATTCCAACTCCATTTGGATCGAATGGCTGTCCGGATCGTGCTTATGCAATCTCATTGCGCTGGATGAAGCGGAGCCTAATTCGCTGGACACCATTTTGCAAATGTGCGAGGAGTGGCGAAACTGGGTTGAGGGGTATTTGAAATTTACTATTACAGTGGGAGTGGGAGAGCCCGTGCCTGCTCTTTCACATCTGCCCTACTCGTATGAAACCGCTTTGGATATGCTGGACATCAAAGCTACGCTTGGTTCGAATAAGGTCATCTCGCAAAAAAATCTGTCGCAGCAGCCTACAGCAGTCATATATGAACAGCTTGCCGCTATTCGCTCTATGATCCATTATATTAAAACTGGCAAAGAGCTATGGAAAAATGAGTTCAGGTCGATATTTGCCGAGATAAAGGCCAGGCATTCCTCACGCAAAGCAATTGTAAATATGGCCGACTATTTGCATTACCATTTAACAAAGGAAATTTCCGGACTGCCGGAGGACATAGCGGTTTATTGGAATCATATTTTGCTGCCGGAACTAGAGGAAGCGCTAAAATACTTTGCATCAAGCGACGAGCTGGAGCGCGATATCTTTACTGCCCTTTGCGACATTTCAGAGAAAATCAACATTCGTCGAGAATCGAGTCCCCACTATCAGAACATTGGGGCGATCCAAGCTTATATTTCAGCTCATCTGGCCGATCCAAACCTATCCCTGAACCAGATCAGCGAATATTTCCAGCTTAGTCCCTCTCACTTCAGCGCCTTATTCAAAGAGGTGATGAACGAAAAATTCATTGATTATTTGACAAGGATTCGCATAGAAGCGGCAACGAGGCTTTTGGTAACGACTAACGCTTCCATTCAGGACATAGGACTGCAGGTTGGATATGTCCATTCCTTTTCCTTCATCCGGGTGTTCAAAAAATGGACCGGCACCACTCCCGGAGAATACCGTAAAACGAAGGAATCGGGATGAACGATTCAACGAAGATGTTCCGTTGTCAACCTGCGGCTGAAACCCTGACTATTAAAAAGCTGCCGTTCCATCAACAGATGATGAAACGGCAGCTTTGAAGCGTTTTTCATTCATGTCTATTAACATTAACGGCTCATCCAGCCGCCATCCACACAAAGCACATGCCCGCTCATATAATCGGATGCAGATGATGCGAGGAAAATAGCAGCGCCAGCCAAGTCTTGCCCGGTTCCCCAGCGTCCCGCAGGAATTCGCTCCAAAATTTGAGCGCTACGCAACGGATCTTCACGAAGCGCTTCCGTATTGTCCGTAACCATATAACCCGGCGCAATGGCGTTCACCTGTACGCCTTTTGCCGCCCATTCATTGCCAAGCTGCTTCGTCAGACCGGCAATGGCATGTTTGCTTGCCGTGTAGCCCGGAACGTTAATGCCACCCTGGAACGACAGCAATGACGCAATGTTAATGATTTTCCCCGAGCCCTGCGCAATCATCCACTTGCCCGCTTCCTGGCTAAGAACGAAGACGGAATTCAGGTTGACGTTCAGCACGTCCTCCCAATCCTTATAGCTGTGTTCGGCGGCAGGCGTACGGCGAATAATTCCTGCATTATTAACGAGAACATCGATACGGCCGAATTCCTCGACCGTCTTGTCGATAATACCAGGCAGCTTGCTGCGGTTTGAAATATCAGCCTGGACCGTAATAGCCTTGCGGCCAAGCTCCCGTACTTTGCCGGCGGTTCCGTCGGCAGGCGTATCGTTTGTGACCAGCACGAGATTCGCGCCTGCTTCCGCCAACCCAACCGCGATGGCTGCGCCAAGTCCGCGGCCGGCACCCGTTACAACAGCAACCTTGCCCGTCAGATCAAAATAATGCATCGATAACATCCCCCTTCAACGGTTACACTCCCATCAAACGGACGCCTGCATTCTCGTATTTAAGTGCGACGGACTCATCTATCGATGCATCTGTAATGATACAATCAACGGAGCTTAATTCGGCAAATGTAATCAGCGCTCCTCTATCGAACTTGCTATGATCGGCGAGGCAAATTACGGTTTTTGCGCATTCCATATATAATCTTTTCAAAGCGGCCAGCTCTTCTGTGAAAATCGTCAGGCCGTATTCCAAATGGATTCCGGTTGTTGAAAGAAACAGCTTATGAACGTTCAACTTGCGGATCCATTCGCTCGATTCCGTACCGATAAGCAGATTTTTTCGGCGGTAGCCGCCAGCCACGATAAGCCGAATCTGATCTTTAAGTGTAAGCTCGTGGATAATGAGCAGATCGTTCGTCAGCACTGTAATCGGTATATTGGGTAGCCTTTTGGCTACTTCCAGCGTTGTGCTTCCCGCATCAAGCGCGATGATATCGTCGGGTTCAATCATGGCAATCGCCTTATCGGCAATCGCCGCTTTCTCCTTTTGGCGCTTTTCATTCGGAATTTGAATCGGCAGAAGACTGTCTTCCCCCGCCGATTCCATCAGCGCCCCGCCATGAATGCGGCGAAGCAGTCCCTTTTCTTCCAGCTTCTCCAGATCCTCTCGGACCGTCTTTTCTGTTACCTTGAACTGCTCACTAAGCTCCGAGACTTTAACGCTGCCCCGCTGTTCCAACTGCTCGATTATATGCCGATGACGATCTGCCGCAAGCATCGTTACTACCTCAACCCTTTCATCGGAATAAACTCTTGGTCTGAAAATGTATAGTTCTCGCCAGCCATTGCCCAGCAGAACGAATAATTGCTCGTCCCCACTCCAGAGTGAATCGACCAGGGTGGAGAAAGAATCGCTTGCTCGTTCTCAGCAATCAGATGCCTCGTTTCAGCGGGCTCGCCCATCATATGGAATATGCGGGCGTCATCGTTCAAATCAAAGTACAGATACGCTTCCATGCGACGGTCATGCACATGAGCCGGCATCGTATTCCAGACACTTCCCGGACTTAATGCGGTTACGCCAAGCATCAGCTGGCAGCTTTGAATGCCGTCCGCATGAATATATTTGTTCAGTACACGCTCATTGGACGTTTCCAGTGAGCCGAGATGCGTAGGATTTGCTTCTTCCGTCGTCATTTTGCGCGTTGGATGCTCAGCATGCGCAGTTGCGGAAACGAGGTAAATTTTCGCGGGATCGTTTTTGTCCTTGCTGGCGATTGTCACGTCCTGCCTGCCTTTGCCTACATAAAGAACATCCAGCTTCGACAGCTCATAAGCTTTGCCATCAACGGCAATAACCGCAATGCCGCCGCCTATATGCAGGAAGCCTACCTCTCGGCGCTCCAGAAAATAATCCGTCTTCAATGTTTCCGGATCTTCCAGCCTCAGCGTTTCATCAACCGGCAATACGCCTCCCACGACAAGACGATCATAATGGGAATACACCATATTGATTTTATTCGCTTCAAACAACCCTTCAACAAGAAATTCCCGGCGTAAACGTTCTGTTGTGTAATGTTTTACATCTGCGGGGTTCGTCGCCTGGCGGACTTCCATGGGAATTAAACCTCCTTAGGTTCGTACAGGTGCGGTTTATGAATAAGCGAACCGAAATGGTTTGTTTTTGTTCGATTTTATAATAACATACTTTTTCGAACATAAAAAGAATCGCTTTCAAACAAAAAAAGCCCACCAGAGAAATTATCTCCAGATGAACTTATACTAGCGGAAACTAAGTCCAAAAAAGGAATCTACAACTTGCGAAAATCCTTGTGCAGCAGTTCACTCACCAGCCTGGTCAGGTTAATGAAAGCCAGCCATCGCCCAGCAGACCGAATAATTGCTTATTCCATCTAAAGAGTGAACCGACCAGGGAGATGAAATAATCGGTTGCTCTTTCGCAACAACCAAGCCCCAAAAATAGAAAGCTAATATCGCAATAGATCCTAAGCGACATCCACGCCCTTTTCCCGCCAGGCTACAACTGCGGCCGCAATTACTCCAACAATAGCAACAAAAGCACATACGAGGGTTTCAGGTGCATCCCATTGGCCGCGGAAGATTGTGCTGAAAACAACGTTGTTAGACGATAGCGCCATGTTGATTGAAAAAAAAGCTATTGCCGCAATTGCAGAGCCTACGGGAACCGTTTTTATCAACATCGTCACTATATTCGTACTTAATCTCGCCAGGATAAATGCGAAACATCCCACGCCGACACTTATAACAAGGATCATTCCCGCGAGTAGGATTGCATACTGTCCAAACGTGATATTGTAAAGCAGCATATCGCCACCCGAGAATGAAAGAATCGGTGCGTTCCAGTAATCTCCTGCAATTTCCAGAAGGAAAGGTGTAAATGCCGCGATGATCAAACCCAAGGATAACAGCAATGCGCTTACGGCTGTTGCGGCTAATTGAATCCCCAAAATTTTGCGGCCGATTGCTGACGAATATTGGATCAGATTTATCTTACGCATGCGATCGGTTGTCAGCAAGGGAGCAACGAGAACCATAACAGCCGCCACGCTGAACACACCGACAATAGCTGCATAGAGCGAGAATGTGCTGCAAAGATAATTATTAATCAGACTGGCGTTACGCATATTTAGGATGTTTTCGGCGGCGCGGGCGACCACTGGACGGGAATCACGGTCGATATAGAAACGGAGAGAGTATTCATAATCGAGATAAGTGTATTCGAGCGAAACAAGTGTTTGGAGCCGTATCCGCGGAGAATTGTACCATTCATCCAAAGTTCTCGTATCGCTACTGCTATGAGACAGCTTGCGCTCCATTTGAGCCATCGTTTCAGAGAAGCGTTCCCAATTCGTCTCATTCGTGCTGTTAGAATCGACAAATGTTTCAAATTCCGCGTAATTACGAATTTTGTTGTCCGCAAAAATGCTCTCATTGGCGATAATAGCATCCAGATCAGAAATAACAGCCGCTTTTTTTCCAGGGATATCATAGTCGGCAAGCTCTTCCGGCTCCAACGTAACGCCGTAACGTTCAAACATCTCTTTCTGATAAGAGCCGTATTTTCCATGGGTGGTTAAGCTTTCGTATGAGCGCAGTGCTTCGCTCAAAAATGCGAACCACGATAGCACGCCAAGCGCAGCGATCAGCGTGAGAACGCGCCAATTCCATAGCTTTTTGAGTTCATAAGCGAACATTCTCAATAGATCTCTCTCCTTTTAAAACATTGGGCGGCCATGAAAGCGGCGACGGAAAGCACAACAAGAGTAACGAGAAGCCCTGTCCTCTCAAAGTTCGACCAAATAATATCTGCTCCGCCGTCGGTGAACCACATTCCGCTATTTTTCCATAACCATACGGGAGTAAGATTCCAGACTCCCCTGATAACCGAGCCAATGGGAAAGAGAGGCTTGGCGATAAACATGACGCTGACAACAGTCCCACCGGTGATAAAAGCTCCATATCCGCCGCGAACCGATACACCGATCACATATCCCAACAGGCAAAAGCAAATCGCAAGCCCAAAGCTTACGCCGATCGTCGCCCACAAATACCCCTCGACCGTGAAGCTGCGCCAGGTAATGAAAGGCTTGCCGCACTCATTCACAGCGCAGTTGAACATACTGGACACGTTGTCGTTCCACACGCCCGAAAAGTCAAATCGGAGAAAAAACACAAGCAAACTCATGCCGATGATCACGACGGTCAAGGCCGCTGTCGTCGTAAGCGCGGCGCATAGCTTGGAGAAGAGTATTCGTCGCCCGACTGTTGAAGCATAGATGATCAATTCGGTGCCTCGCATCTGTTCATAAGTGACCGATAGGAGTGCTATGAACAACGCAAGCAGGCAGCTTTCCGCAATGATTGCCATAAACAGAGTTTCGAATAGTAAGCTGTGGCGGGAAGCGGTTTGCTCGGCGAAATAAGTGAACAGGGCATCGCCGTTTGCTGATTTCTCAACTACTATAAGCTGCAGTTTGTCATATTTGCCGCGAATATTCTCGGCGTATGCGCCTGTGACACCGTATTTGCGAATGTAGGTCTCAGCGATTTCGCTCGTCTGAAACCGCTCAAAGATATTTACAGCTTCTGCTTCATAATCAAAGTCCAACTCTTTGGAAGCAGCTATTGAAATCACTGCGTTCATAATTAAGCACAGAACAACGAATCCAATGATTACGGGGGATAGCGTCAACTTTTTCAGCTCGTACCCGAATAGCATATCTCCCACCTCGCAGCTTCAGGTTTATACCGCGTCATCCCGATAACTATATAGAAATACATCCTCCAGATTGGGACTGACGCCTCGTGCTATATCTTTGCAATCGTACTCGCTCGCAAAGCGCTTCACGGTTTTGCCGTTTTCCTGATGCTCGGTGAGGGCCAGATAAGGCGACTTTATGCTAGTCATGTCGTCCGTTTCATAAATTTTTCCCTTCAGCATGCCGCAGATTGACGCTGGTGAATCGTTGGCAAACAACTTGTGATTTTTTAACATGATTACCCTGCTCGCGATCGTTTCAATGTCCGATACGATATGCGTTGAAAGGATGACTATCCGATCTTTGGACAACGAAGAGATCAGGTTGCGAAAGCGGACGCGCTCTTTCGGATCGAGCCCCGCCGTAGGCTCATCGAGAATGAGGATTTTCGGGTCGTTCAGCATGGCTTGTGCAATACCAATGCGTTGAATCATGCCGCCTGAAAACTTGCGCATTTTTTTATTCCGTACATCCGACAAACCTACCAGGTCAAGCAGTTCATCGGTCTTGTGTTTTGCCCTGCCACGGTCCATGCACTTGACCGCCGACATATACAGCAAAAACTCTTGTGGTGTATGGTTCCTGTAATAGCCAAAGTCCTGTGGCAAATAGCCGATAATGTCCCGGTAAGAAGCGTCGAGCGCGACGATATTATCGCCATTCCACATAATTTCTCCCTTCGTAGGAAAGATGAGCGTAGCGAGCATTTTGATTAGCGTAGTCTTGCCGGCGCCGTTAGGGGCAAGCATGGCGTACACACCGCCTGAAAAGTCGAGGCTAATATCCTCCAGAGCGGTGAAGCTGCCGTATTGCTTGGATACATGATTAAGCGATAGCATGATTTTTAACCTCCTGCAGCATTTTCAAGATTTGGCAAGTAAGCGCAGCCGCGCCAAGTACGGAAAGCACAATCGAATAGGCAATCGGAATTTCACGCAACATATCTTCCCACTTTTCCCCGAGTGAAAAGGGAATCGCAATGTTTAGGAATATCCAACCGGCCGAAAACGCCGCATATACCCATCTGCCTTGCAGAATATGCATAGAGAACAGAGCCAGGACCGCGCACACAAACAATGCGGACAGGCAAAGCGGGAGAAGTGTGAGAAACTCGTATCCGTTGTCCGCGCTGATAGCCGCGACAACCGCGGTGAAAGCTGAGCCTATGATCGAATAGCAAATTACCCGTAGAGCAGTAATCTGCCGGATAGTGTAACGACAAGTCTGTTTGAGTTCATAGAGCCCGTCTCCCCTCTCCGACGTTTCTGCAAACAGAATGGCAGTAAGGAAAAGCAGTGGAGCGACAGCGACGGCAGCAGAGCAGCGGTAATCGTCAGGAGCAAGACTGAACGGCACTAAAATGCCTGCGAGGGTTAAGGCGGCAAAAAAAAGACTGTACCCCGTGTCCCAAAAAATGAAGCGCAAACCGAGCGAGCGCGCCATTTCCACAATTCGTTCTCTCGCCGTCAGCGGCTTAACCAGGCCGTGCGAAAGAATAAATTCGATGCTTGCGCTTTTATTTTTTTCATTCATATATCCGCAAACTCCTTTCGAAGCAGATGAATAAGGCGGTAGTACCTGGATTTGACGCTTCCCTCTGCAAGCCCTATGATCCCTGCAATTTCCCGGAACGTGTGACCGCCGAAGAGGTGAAGCCGGAAAATGATCTGCGTGTCAGGCGGTAAGCCACTCACAAAAGCACAAATCTGTTCAGTGAAATCACGATTCTCCAATAGCTGTGCAAGGTCTGTTTCATCAATAGGTTCCACCTCGTCAAGCGGTATTGTTTGGACCATTGTGCGGTAGGCGCGTGAGCGGAACCAGTCCACAAGCTTGTTGGCGGCAATTCGGTATAGCCATGTGCGAAAGCCTGCGCCTCTCCCTGCATCGTAATGTCCGATTGTTCGGAGCATAGAGATAAAGATCTCTTGTGTTAAGTCCAGGGCGACGTCCGAGTTCAAGATTTGTTTCCTCACAAAGCCGTGGATTTCATCATAGTAACGCCGCACCAGTTCATCGGCGGCGGCGCGATCGCCGCTTCGCCGGATTTTTTTGATCAGGCGTAGCTCGTCCAACCGCACTACCTCCTTTATCAGTCCTCTATTTGTATATTCGTAAAGTTCAAAAAAATAGTTTCAACTGCTGTTAATTAAAATCACTTGATCAAGCGCGATATCCAGGGAGAGCATAATGAGCTTTATGCATTCAACTGCTGATCATGATGTATTATGAGTAAACCTAGTTTTTCTCTTAAGCTTCAAAGAGGGATTGGAGGGATCAATCAAGAGCTTGTTTGGAGAAAGGAAGGGGGAGAACTCGATGCCACATTACTCGGAGGTCGAAATGAATCGCAAGCAATTATACGATAACATCGGGGATTTTCAACTGATGTTGACAAGCAATTGTCCTGTCCTTTCTTTCCAGTCATAGAGTCAATGAGATGAAGCGCACGCTATCTACTTAACGACAATTCTTTGTAAAGTAGGGAGGTTGTCTCTGATACGCAGAATCGGTCCCCAGCCTGTTGATCGGTAACACAAAAAAAGCTTCAGGAATTATTCATTCCCGAAGCTTTAAAAGTTAGGTTTGATGCTGGTGAAGGGACTCGAACCCCCACTCCGTCTCCGGAAGCGGATTTTGAGTCCGCCGCGTCTGCCATTCCGCCACACCAGCATAATAAAATTCAAGTTTACTTTCAACAAGCAAGCCATAGAAGAATACGTTTTGCTTGTGGCGTGCCCTAAGAGATTCGAACTCCTGACCTTTTGATTCGTAGTCAAATGCTCTATCCAGCTGAGCTAAGGGCACACATTAAGCAACATGGAGGCGCCACCCAGACTCGAACTGGGGGTAGAGCTTTTGCAGAGCTCTGCCTTACCACTTGGCTATGGCGCCTCAATAAAAATGGAGCGGAAGACGGGAATCGAACCCGCGACCCTCGCCTTGGCAAGGCGATGCTCTACCGCTGAGCCACTTCCGCAAAATGGCTGGGGATTCAGGGATCGAACCTGAGAATGACGGAGTCAAAGTCCGTTGCCTTACCGCTTGGCTAATCCCCAATACTAATGGGGCGATCGAGGGGAATTGAACCCCCGAATGCCGGAACCACAATCCGGTGCGTTAACCACTTCGCCACGATCGCCATCTGGCAGGGGCAGCAGGAATTGAACCCACACTAACGGTTTTGGAGACCGCTGTTCTACCTTTAAACTATGCCCCTAAAAACTGGTGGAGGATGATGGATTCGAACCACCGAACTCGTCAGAGAACAGATTTACAGTCTGCTGCGTTTGGCCACTTCGCTAATCCTCCATGAATGGTGCCGCCGAGAGGACTTGAACCCCCAACCTACTGATTACAAGTCAGTTGCTCTACCAGTTGAGCTACAGCGGCATACTATTCAGTTGTCATATGGTGGCTCGGGACGGAATCGAACCGCCGACACAAGGATTTTCAGTCCTTTGCTCTACCGACTGAGCTACCGAGCCTTACATATTTGTAAAAAATGGCGGAGCTGACGGGATTCGAACCCGCGGTCTCCTGCGTGACAGGCAGGCATGTTAGGCCTCTACACCACAGCTCCATATTTGGTTGCGGGGACAGGATTTGAACCTGTGACCTTCGGGTTATGAGCCCGACGAGCTACCGGACTGCTCCACCCCGCGGTAGTAAAATGGTGGAAGCTGAGGGGATCGAACCCCCGACCCTCTGCTTGTAAGGCAGATGCTCTCCCAGCTGAGCTAAGCTTCCACAAATCATTGCAACAACTTGTATTAATATACCTTAAATTCACGATAGAAATCAAGTTGTTTAAAGAGAAAATGGTGACCCGTAGGGGATTCGAACCCCTGTTACCTCCGTGAAAGGGAGGTGTCTTAACCCCTTGACCAACGGGCCATACTGGCGGAGAGCGAGAGATTCGAACTCTCGATACGCGATTAACGTATACACGATTTCCAATCGTGCTCCTTCGACCACTCGGACAGCTCTCCATATGGCTCCCCGAACAGGACTCGAACCTGTGACAACTCGATTAACAGTCGAGTGCTCTACCAACTGAGCTATCAGGGAATATAAATCAAAATTCTTATTCAGGACTTGCGCCCTGAAAACTGGATCGAATGATATGCCGTGCTGACCGGCTGTTGTGTTACGGATTTGGATAAGCCCTCGACCGATTAGTATTCGTCAGCTGCACGCATTGCTGCGCTTCCACCTCGAACCTATCAACCTAGTCGTCTTCTAGGGGTCTTACATACTGGGAAATCTCATCTTGAGGGGGGCTTCGCGCTTAGATGCTTTCAGCGCTTATCCCGTCCGTACTTGGCTACCCAGCTGTGCTCCTGGCGGAACAACTGGTACACCAGCGGTACGTCCATCCCGGTCCTCTCGTACTAAGGACAGCTCCTCTCAAATTTCCTGCGCCCACGACAGATAGGGACCGAACTGTCTCACGACGTTCTGAACCCAGCTCGCGTACCGCTTTAATGGGCGAACAGCCCAACCCTTGGGACCTACTTCAGCCCCAGGATGCGATGAGCCGACATCGAGGTGCCAAACCTCCCCGTCGATGTGGACTCTTGGGGGAGATAAGCCTGTTATCCCCAGGGTAGCTTTTATCCGTTGAGCGATGGCCCTTCCATTCGGTACCACCGGATCACTAAGCCCGACTTTCGTCCCTGCTCGACTTGTAGGTCTCGCAGTCAAGCTCCCTTATGCCTTTGCACGCTTCGAATGATTTCCAACCATTCTGAGGGAACCTTTGGGCGCCTCCGTTACATTTTAGGAGGCGACCGCCCCAGTCAAACTGTCCACCTGACACGGTCCCTCTGCCGGTTTCACGGCAGCAGGTTAGAACTCCGATACGATCAGGGTGGTATCCCAACGGTGCCTCCACCGAAGCTGGCGCTCCGGCTTCTTAGGCTCCCACCTATCCTGTACAGATCGTACCAAAGTCCAATATCAAGTTACAGTAAAGCTCCATGGGGTCTTTCCGTCTTGTCGCGGGTAACCTGCATCTTCACAGGTAGTAAAATTTCACCGGATCTCTCGTTGAGACAGCGCCCAAGTCGTTACGCCATTCGTGCGGGTCAGAATTTACCTGACAAGGAATTTCGCTACCTTAGGACCGTTATAGTTACGGCCGCCGTTTACTGGGGCTTCGGTTCACAGCTTCGGGTTACCCCTAACCGCTCCCCTTAACCTTCCAGCACCGGGCAGGCGTCAGCCCGTATACTTCGCCTTACGGCTTCGCACAGACCTGTGTTTTTGCTAAACAGTCGCTTGGGCCTTTTCACTGCGGCCCCCTCGGGCTATTCACCCTACCGAGGCACCCCTTCTCCCGAAGTTACGGGGTCATGTTGCCGAGTTCCTTAACGAGAGTTATTCCGCGCGCCTTAGCATGCTCTGCTCGCCTACCTGTGTCGGTTTGCGGTACGGGCACCTTCACCTGGCTAGAGGCTTTTCTTGGCAGCTGGAGATCATGACCTTCGGTACTGTAATTTTCCCTCCCCATCACAGCCCAGCTTTTACGGTTT
>LT629764.1:1812500-1887500 GCA_900105225.1 Paenibacillaceae bacterium GAS479
ACTCGTTGTTCAGTTTTCAAAGAACAAATTATTCTAGTTTGTCGCGCGCTCTTTCGAGGAGCGACCTTCATAATATATCACAGCTTTGAATATTATTGCAACATCTTTTTTTTAAAAAAATAAGTTGCAATGACTTCAGCACCGTTTATTTATGAGCCCTTTCGAAGGGGCGAGAATTAATTTACCACAGCCTGTACATAGCGTCAACCCTTTTATTCAGTTTTTTTCAAAAAAGTTATTATTGATTATGTCTTACCCTTAATGCATAGCGAGAAAGCTCTCTTGGTGATGCAATACGGGCAAACATACGGAACACGATCCGGTACCTTCTCGTAATGGCTTGTTTGATTTCTCCATCCAAACGGGAGTCCCCTAAATCAAGCAGCATTTCATCCAATTCCTTGCGCAATACATAATCAAGTTCTTTGCATTCTTTATCGTTAAACAATATCCCGAGCATAACCGTCCTCCTAGGCATTGGGGTGAAGCATTCTAGGGTCAGAGTGCAGCCTTACTGTTATGCTCAAATATTGGAAATTTTATTACAGAGAAAGTATCCATGGAGTTACGGTGCTTTCTATAATTGCTGCTACCAGCAGTAAAACGCTGATTCCCGCTCCCATCAAAGGCAATCCAAGAGCGTGCTCTTTCCATTCTTGTCTCAATATTTGTCGGCTCTTACCGGCAACGACCAATCCAAGCCACCGATAGACATAACTCCCTAGCTTGATTCCGAAAGCTGCAGCAAGGATAATAGCCGGAATCTCAATAATTCCGTGCGGTAGAATGCCTTTAGCCAATTCTCCTAAAGCCTTTCCCGCTCCAAGCTCCTCCGAACGCAAAACAAATAAGTATCCCAGTACTGCTCCATTAATCAACAAAAAGAAAATCGGTATTACGGATAACAAAGCACCAAGCACAATAATAAGCAAAGCCTTCAAAACATTATTGAACAAAATCACAATAAAAAGCTGCAGCTTCGGATTGGAGCTCTCTTTGACTCGAAGGGCAAGTTCCCGCACCGCTTCGAGCTGGCCATCCAGCATGGTGTGCAGGTTATCATTAAAAACCCCGAACAAGACTCCTGTTACAAATAACAGTATCCCTGCTACTACAAAATTTTTAGCTTCTTTTATAAATTGAATGAATCGCTTTGTATACAAGTTCATATTCGATCAGACTCCTTCCCTGGCAAAACTGTAGTTAACTAACGAATATCTGTCCAAACCTGGCATAGATTGTACAAGAAGAGCGACAAGCCTTGGCGAAAGCCTTTTAAGAGAGGAGACCAGACGCGAAATGAATTTCTTTTACGTCTTTAACGGCCGGAAAATCCGTCGGTACTTTTTTTTATTCGCCGCGGTAATATTTGCTGCAGGGGTCATTTATACCGAGAAGGACAATATTACGGTGTTCGCCACCGATCAGCCTGCTGCTATCTATAACGTTCCGACAAGCAAAAAAATGATCGCCCTTACCTTCGACATCAGTTGGGGGGATAAGCGGGCCGAACCGATCATGCAGATTCTTAAGGACAAGGGAATCAAGAATACGACCTTTTTCCTGTCAGCGCCTTGGGTACAAACTCATCCACAAATGGTCAAGGCGATCATGGAAAATGGCTGGGAGATCGGAAGTCATGGCAACAAACATGATAACTACAGCAATTTAAGCGACGAGGAAATACAAGCGCAGCTGCAAACTGCTCATTCTATTTTGTCCCAAGAAACAGGAAAAGCACCCCAGCTCATCCGCCTTCCAAATGGAGACTTTGATAAGCGAGTGCTTCAACAAACAGAAAGCATGGGGTATAAAGTCATCCAATGGGATACCGATTCACAAGATTGGATGAATATTGGAACTCAGAATATCGTTGACCGCGTCCTAAAAAGAGCCCATCCCGGTGATATCGTGCTGCTACACGCCAGCGATTCCGCCAAACAGACTCACGAGGCCCTCCCCGCCATCATTGATGGGCTCCGTGCACAAGGGTATGAATTCGTCAGTGTGTCCCAGCTAATAAATCAAACGGAAGCCAGCGGCAAGGAAGTTCGAGACAACGGAGTAACCACAGAGCCTCAACCGGTAAGCTTTGATATGTAGATATGTAGATATTTTGTTGTAGCTCACCTGCCTGCTAGCTGTAACTAAGCCGATTTCGCGCCTGTCGCGGGGACGGCTTCTTTGTCTGTGGTGGCGGTTATGCGATGAAGAATAAGAATTTGGTAAGCATTGCAAACGATCAAAGGGATCATCATAAACCAGATGGCGCTAGCGCTGATAACTCCTTCTTCACCTTGAAAGCTCGGCCAAGCTTCGATCGCCGTCACAACGATCATGAGGAAGAGTGTCGGAATAAAGGCCCGATTGTTCGTCATTCGAGTCTTCATATAACCGGTCGCCCAAGCGGCGGCAGCGAGTAGAATTGGCAAGAGCCAGAACAGGACCATACCGGTCTGATCACGAGATTGGTACAGGATATACCCCAGAAATCCGAGTACAAACACCGTTGTGTATGCCTGCAGAGTACTCCATAGGTAGGCTTTGCGGAAAACGCTTAGCGCGATATAGTTGAGCGTCAGGTACGCGAAAAAGCCCATCTGGCTAAATGCTCCGATCAGCAGCCCGACCAATACCATATTGAAAGCATTGAAGCCTGCGCCGGACCAGCCATAAGCCTGGATAGTCTGATCCATCCACTGCATGGCAAAGCCAGTAATGAGCGTCAATGCCGCTCCAATTGCCATTGTTGTCCAAAAAAGAAAAAACCACTTGCGTATCGTCATTCCGCTGCATCCTCCCGAAAGCGAGTTCATCTTGTTCTTTATCTTACCATGAACGGAACAAAAAGCTAAGACTTGGCCTGATATTCGCCTGCTGTTTCGAGCATACTGTACCTATCCCAGGCCGGAGCTTAAGCTTATCCGGCAAGCGAAGGAGGAGCTCCAGCTTATGAAGTTCAAACAGGCCTTGTATTGCTTATCTTTGGCTGCCATGACCGCACTTCTTCTCTCCGGATGCGGATCCGAGCCTTCGGGAGGCGGCGGGCAACAGATGAATTATAAAGACATGAAAAGCATGGTCATCGACATCCTCAAGACTGAAGATGCTCAAAAGGCGCTTCAGGAAAGCCAAGTGGGCGCTTCCGGCTCCAGTGGTAGCGGGATGAAGCTGCTTTCCATGCAGGATGCGGAAAATGTAAAAACGGCGGTGAGGGAGACTCTCACCTCGCCCGAATACGATAAGGTCATTAAGTCGATGATGGCCGATACCCGTTTCGCCGGTGAATTCGCCAAGGCGGTAAATAAGCAAAACAAAGAAATCCATAAAGAGCTCATGAAAGATCCGACTTATCAGAAGGAACTGATCGGTGCGATGAAAACGCCGGAAATGAATAAGATGATTCTTGAAGTTCTCATGAGCGGACAATACCGTAAGCAGGTCATGACGATCATGCAGGACTCGATGTCGAATCCTCTTTTCCGTGTGGAAATGCTCGATTTGTTGAAAAAGGCCGTTCAAGAGGAGCTTCGCGTGAAGCCGGAGGAAAAGGTAAGTACTAAATCCGGCGGCGGTGAAGAAGATAAAAACAGCGGCGAAAACGGTGGCGACGAGGAGTCCAGTGAGGAAAGCGGCGGTGAGGAGAACGAGGAGTCTTCTTCGACTTAACCGATTGGATTAAGGAGATGCAAGAAAGCAGCCTGGCGAGAGTTGAGACTCTTCCTTAGGCTGCTTTTTGGTTGATGGGCGGGAACTACACTACAGTTGAGACAGCTGTAATCAGAGGTGCCGCGTATTAAGGATGAGCGGTAACTACACTACAGTTGAGACAGCTGTAAATCAGAAGGGCCGCGTATTAAGGATGAGCGGTAACTACACTACAGTTGAGACAGCTGTAAATCAGAAGGGCCGCGTATTAAGGATGAGCGGTAACTACACTACAGTTGAGACAGCTGTAAATCAGAAGGGCCGCGTATTAAAGGGATGCCCAGCTATTCCTACCAGGTTCTGGCGATGACGCGATCGGCGAGCTCCAGATAAAGTTGTCCTGTCTCGGATTCGGCTTTGTACACTGACGGAGAGAAATCAGGCTCCGAAATATGGTTGTCAGGTGCTCCAAGCGGAATCTGCGCGAGAAGATCAGTATGCAAATTTTCAGCCAGTCGGGCTCCCCCGCCTTTGCCGAACACATACTCCTTCTCACCCGTGGATGGACTTAGATAATAAGACATGTTCTCTACAACGCCAAGGATCTCATGTTCTGTTTGCAGCGCCATCGCACCTGCACGGGCTGCAACAAAAGCGGCTGTTGCATGTGGCGTCGTCACGATAATTTCCTTGCTTTGAGGCAGGATCTGATGAACGTCCAGCGCTACATCGCCTGTTCCCGGCGGCAAATCAAGCAGAAGATAATCCAGTCCACCCCACTCTACCTCTTGGAAGAAGTTGCGTAGCATCCGCCCGAGCATCGGTCCGCGCCAAACGATCGGACTGTTGTCCTCTACGAAAAAGCCCATGGAGATGACCTTCACTCCGAAGCGCTCGATCGGCTGAATGCGGCCGTCCACAACTTCCGGCCGCTCCTCGATGCCCATCATATCGGGCACGCTGAAGCCGTAAATGTCGGCGTCAACAAGGCCGACACGCTTGCCCTTGCGGGCTAGCGCCACCGCCAAATTGACGGTGACGGTAGACTTGCCAACGCCGCCTTTGCCGCTGGCGATGGCAATGAACTCCGTGCCGCTCTCCTCGGAGAGGAGCGGCACGCCTTCCAGGCCCGCCCCGTGGCCACGCACGGGGGCGGCGCCTGGGGCGCCCGAAGCGGCGGCAGGCTGCGCCGCCGCTTCGGGCATTGCGCCTGCGGCGGCTGCGCTTGGCGCTGCCGCAGGCGCCTCCAGGGGCCGAAACCGCAGGTGCACGGTTTCGGCCCCTGTTTGCGCGAGCGCATCGCGCAGCGCGGCTTCTAGCGGCGGCTGTGCAGCGCCGCTGGGCAAAAGGACCGTCAGCGATGCCTGACGGTCTCTAACCATAACATCGCGGACGGAAATTCCGTCCGCGCTTTGTGCCGTGACAGCATTCACGGCTTCCAATACTTGTTCGCGTGTGAGCATAGTGTGCGGTCTCCACCTTCCGGCATGCGTGGAGGCGGCTCAAATTACCTGCCGCCTCATACAACGAATATGCCTTCATTATAGCATACCAGGAAGGCTTCTACCTGCGGAGCTGGTCTATTACTCAGCCAGTTTTGCAACCATGCTCTCAGCGTACGCCGCTTTCTATTTCACGCTCGCAGTCCACATTGCTTTTCTCATATGCTCCTACAGTCCCGACTTCACGTCACGCTGCCGTTGCTTAACGATTCCTTACGTCACAGACGTCCGCCGCCCCCTCCACCGCTTCCCACTCTTTCCTAGTCCATTGCTCCTCAACGCTTGCCGCTCTTCCCCCACTCCATTGCTCCTCAACGCTTCCCGCTCTTCCCCCACTCCGCTGCTCCTCAACTCTCCCGCTCTTCCCTACTCCGCTGCTCCTCACGGTTTACCGCCCATTCCCGCCGGACGTTCCCCGCTGCTATAACGGAGGATACCTTCGTAGATCGAAGCTGCCACCTGCTTCTGATACACTCCATCAGCCAGCCTGGACGCTTCGCCAGGATTGGACAAAAAGCCAACTTCAACAAGCGCACTAGGAACAGTTTTAACCGCCTGTAGCAAATACACTGTATTTGGAGCCTTTGCTGCCACTCGGCTCGTATTTTCCAAATTGCGTCTGATTTCCTCCTGGATGAGTGCCGCCAACGCAGCATTCCCCTCATGGTTCGGATAATAAAACGTCTGCGCACCCGACCATTTAGGCGATGGGATGGCGTTCATGTGGATGCTCACCAGCATATCCGCTGTTTTGTCTTCTACGAATTTCGCCCTTTGCTTGAGATCCTCCGTCTTTCGCTGTTTATACCCCTTAGTCGCCTCACCGGCTAAATCCTGATCTCCCTCACGGGTCAAGTAGACAACCGCACCCGCCTGCTGCAAATAATCCCGAAGCTGAAGCGCTATCGCCAGATTGAGATCCTTCTCAATGAGGCCACTCTTGCTCATCGCCCCGCCATCAGGCCCGCCGTGTCCTGCATCCAGCACCACTGTTTTACCGCTAAGCGGAAGTGACCACGTATTCCAAGTCTGCGCCGCAGGCAACTGCTCCGTTAGCAGCCAAGCCAGCATCAACAACATCCCAGTAATGATGCCGACCCGCATCCAGCCGCGTGGGTTAATCCAGACGACGATACGCTTGCGGAAAGGATACAGACCGTGTCTGCCTTCCCGTTTTCCATCCTTACGGTCCCTGCTCACGCAAAAACACCCCATCCCGAGTCGATGATCATTCAAGGCTTAGCCAAGCCTATCGTTACCATCAACTATATGGGACAGGGTGTTCCTTCATGCCTCTAATGTCTGCCGGCGAATGCCGGACAAGCCGAACCTCGCACCATTCATTAAGAATGAGCCGAATATTCCTTCATACCTTCAATCCATTTATCAAGAATGCGCCGGCTGCTCCTGCATGCCCTCGATCAGAATCTGGGCAACCTCCGGACGGGAGAATTCAGGTGGCGGGCAAATGCCGTTGCGCAGCATTTCACGTACCTTCGTTCCGGACAGGGCGACATGCTCTGACTTATCATGCGGGCAAGTTTTGCTCGTTGCCATATTGCCGCATTTTTTGCAGAAGAAGCTATGTTCAAAATAAAGAGGAGTAATATCAAGCTCTTCTAACGGAATGCTTTTCAGCAAATCCTGTGCTTCATATGTGCCATAGTAGTCGCCTACTCCAGCATGGTCGCGGCCAACGATGAAATGCGTGCATCCATAGTTCTTACGAACTAGCGCATGGAAGATTGCCTCACGAGGGCCCGCATAACGCATGGCAGCCGGGAACACACCAAGGAACGTCCGGCTTTCTGGATAATAATTGTCCAGCAGCGCCAGGTAGCTCTTCATGCGGACATTAGCCGGAACGTCATCCGACTTCGTCTCGCCAACAAGCGGGTTCAGGAACAAGCCGTCGACGATTTCCATTGCGCATTTCTGAATGAACTCATGAGCACGATGGACCGGATTGCGAGTTTGGAAGCCAACTACTGTTTTCCAGCCTTTATCAGCGAAGATTTGGCGAGTCTGCGCAGGGTCAAAATAAAACTCCCCGAACTTCTCCGGCTGAGGACGATTCAATACGGTTACTGTACCGCCCACATTGATGCTGGAGCGTGAGAACAGCTTTTTGACGCCTGGATGCTCCAGGTCATCCGTTTTGAATACTTGAACTGCCTCATGACGTTGGTCAACGCTGTAGATGCTCTCCACGTTCAGGAGTGCGTACACAACACCGTCTTCACCCTTCAACGCTACGCGCTCGCCCAAGGAAAGAGCAGCAGCAGTAGACTCGCTGATCGGCAGCGTGATCGGAATGCTCCATACAAGTCCACTCGCTAGCTTCATGTTGTCTACGACCGACTTGTAGTCAGCCTCCGTCAGAAAGCCAGTCAGCGGAGAAAACGCTCCTACGCCGATCAAATCAAGATCAGAAATCGTCCAGTTGTCCACCGTAATGGCAGCAAGCCCTTGTGCTTCCTGTAGCAGTTGCTCGCGCTCTGCTCCCTCTGCGATGCGGTTAACCAGTTCGCCGCCATGCGGCTTGATACTTGACATGATTCTGTAATCCTCCTTATGGCTCACTTATGAAGACCGCACTCAGTCTTGTCGTTGCCAGCCCAACGGCCAGCGCGAGGATCTTCACCCGGTGCGACCTGACGCGTGCATTGTTCGCAGCCGATGCTCGGGAAGTTCCGGTCATGAAGCGGGTTATAAATGATTTCATTATCACGGATGTAATTCCATACGTCCTCAGAGGTCCAATGAGCAATCGGATTGAATTTTACGAGACCAAACTTCGTGTCATATTCAATCTTTTTGGCGTTAGCACGGGTTGGCGCCTGATCACGACGAATACCTGTAATCCATGCCTCGTATTGGGATAAAATACGTGTCAGCGGCTCTACCTTACGGATGTTGCAGCAAGTGTTTGGCTCGCTTTTCCACAGCTCTTCGCCATGCTTCGCCGCCTGATCCTCCGGCGTCAGCAATGGTTTCACTTGGACAAACTTAATCCCATAGCGCGACTCCATGCGATCGCGGGTCTCATAGGTTTCGTTAAAGTGAAAATCCGTGTCCAAGTAGAAAATATCCGTTTTAGGGCTGATTTTGTGCAGCATGTCAACAAGTACGACATCTTCTGCGCCAAAGCTGCAGGCAAACGTTATATTTGGAAATGTCTCGACGGCAAATTTCAGGATTTCTTCCGGTGATGCGTCTTCGAGCTTAATGGCTTGCTCCGTAATGAGCGCCTCTTTCTCTAGCAGGTTCAAGTTCGGTTCCCCTCCCATATGATTAATACCAAGTAATATTATATGCTTTTAATTATAAGGGGAATACCGCCAATGATCAATTGCCTAATTGCGCTTCAGAAGCCCGATTTTCTGCTATAAATAAGCATTTCTTATCCAAATAATAAGTTACCTTTATTCAATACGATATACGCCGTCCTGATCGGCATGCTTAGCAAGCTCAGTCAAGTAAAGGAAAAACGCATCCCGTTCAACGTCATCTACAACTGTTACCTGGCGGCCAGTTTCATTAAGCACCGTTCTTCCTTGGGAAGGGCCATCCGCTAAAACATCACAGCTTACCGTGCGCGAAGAAACCAACTCAGGTTTGCCGATAATCGCTGTTGTCAGCACATCCCATAGGTAGTAAGTCGAGTTAGTCGCAAAATGAACGAGCGGTGGCACGGTTGCATAACATTGGCCAAGAAAATCTATGCCTTCATATCGGCGGTTCTGAGCCCACTCCTTACGTGTTTCCACGGTCAATGGAACTTTGTTCGTACTTTCAAGCGCTACCATATCTATGTTGATGTTGCTATCCCACACACGTTTGGCCGCCTCAGGATCCCAGAAAGCATTCCACTCTGCAGTCCCGTCATGTTCTGGCTCATGCACATTACCGTCTGGGAGAAAAGTCCCCCCCATCCAGTAAAGCTTCTCAATCTTCTCTTCAATGGACGGATCCACATCCAGTGCGCGAGCAAGATCCGTTAGTGGACCAGTGAAAAGTAGAGTAACTTTGCTACTTGCAGCCTGTAGCTTCTCAATCATATCCAGATGGGCCAGCTTTGGAGCCTCCTGCGTTATTACAACAGGGCGTTCATTAAGCAGGGGCATAGCATCGACATAAAAGGCATGCATCCGCCAATCCTTCGGAAATGGGTTTTTAGGTCTGGAATTGCTACGCGCAACCTGGATTCCTTTCAGGTCCGCTGCACCGTATCGATCGATAATTTTTCGGCTTGCCGATACTGCTGGTTCTACATAACAGTCTGCGTCGATAACAGACACGCCGATTAGTTCAATCGAATCCATCTGCAGCAGAAGAAATAATGATACAAGATCGTCTACCCCACCGTCATGATTAAAATATACAGGTTTACGCGAAGTCATTGTATGTACCTCCATCGATTTCTAATTTAAAAATGGCAATGAAAAAGACCTTTTCCGCAATAGCGGAAAAGGTCGGGTAAAATATTAACGTTTGGAGAACTGAGGAGCACGGCGTGCAGCTTTGAGGCCGTATTTCTTCCGTTCTTTCATACGAGGGTCACGCGTCAGGAATCCAGCGCGTTTCAGGGATGGACGGAACTCTGGGTCTGCTTTCAGCAGAGCACGGGAGATACCGTGACGAATTGCGCCAGCTTGGCCGGAAGTACCGCCGCCATGAGCAAGAATGATGATGTCATACTTGCCGACTGTTTCAGTCAGAACGAGTGGTTGCTTCACGATCAGCTTCAGCGTTTCCAGGCCGAAGTACTCATCCAACTCGCGTTTGTTGATGATGATGCGTCCTTCACCCGGCACGAGACGAACGCGTGCTACGGAGTGTTTACGACGACCAGTACCATAGTATTGGACTTGAGCCATTGTAGGGTCCTCCTTCGATTAACCGCGCAGCTCGTAAGCTACCGGATTTTGAGCTTGGTGCGGATGCTCCGAACCAGCGTATACTTTCAGTTTCATCTTCATTTTGTCGCCCAGACGGTTTTTCGGCAACATGCCGCGTACCGCAAGTTCCACAAGGGATTCTGGTTTCTTTTTGATTTGATCCTTGGCAGGAGTCACTTTCAGACCGCCTGGATGCATGGAGTGACGGTAGTAGTTCTTGTCATTCCATTTGTTACCTGTGAGGACGATTTTCTCAGCATTGATTACGATGACGAAATCGCCGGAATCAAGGTGAGGAGTGAATTGTGGCTTATGCTTGCCGCGGATCAGGCTTGCAACTTCACTAGCCAGACGGCCAAGCGTTTGGCCTTCGGCGTCTACAACATGCCAGTTGCGCTCTATTTCAGTAGGCTTAGCCATATAAGTGGTACGCATGGGAGATCCTCCTTCAATGGTTGGACTTTATTTATCGTGAAACATCGGTTTCAGTTCATCATCAATGGTTAAGTGAAGCTTGTCTTACATGGTTGGTTGTGCCATTCTTATGCGGGGCTGTGGGAGAGCCAATAAGAAAGCACAAGTTATATATTACAACAAATAAGTGCCCAACGCAAGGATTTTTAGTCCGTGTTCTCACTGTAATCCACATCAATTAAGGTAAGTCCATAAGGAACCGCTGTTGGGCCAACCTTCAGCCGATCACGTGCCTCCAAAAGGCTTGTTATGGAGTCCGCGGGAATCTTTCCCTGCCCAACACGGATTAAAGTACCAGCAATAATGCGCACCATATTATAGAGGAAGCCATTGCCTGTCACGTAGATATCCAGGCGATGCCCTTCCTCTCTGAGCTCAGCAGAGTAAATCGTCCGGACGTGGGACCGTTCATCGTAATGATTGGTCGTAAAAGAGGTGAAGTCATGCTCTCCCACCAGTTGCTCCAGCGCAATTCGCATCGCGTGGCGATCCAGAACGGGAGCGGGATGATGAAACTCATAATTGCGGCGGAACACATCGTGATACGGAGATGTGCAAATTGAGTATCGATAGGTTTTACGCTTGGCCGAGAAGCGGGAATGAAAATCCAATGGGACTTCTTCAGCCCGTCCAACGATCCGTATATCATGTGGCAAGCGGCTGTTCAACGCCAACCCCCAACGTTCAATTGCAATACGGGATTCGGTATGAAAGTTGAACACTTGCCCCAAAGCATGCACACGGGCATCCGTTCGGCCAGAGCCTATTATCCTCGTTCTCGTTTCCGTCAGCGTCTCGATCGCCTGCTCGATTGCATCCTGTACTGTATTGCCCCCAGGTTGTGCCTGGAAACCATAATAGCCAGTTCCATCATAGGCGACCTTCATCCGTATATTTCGCAAGCCTCATTCTCTCCTTGACTGTGCTTCGCCTTCTTCTAGGCGATTCTCTCCCTAGGCAGCAACGAGCAAAAGAAAAAAGGTGGCCTCTGGGGTCCACCTTTTGCTCGCCGCCTGTGGAGCAGCAGTTGCTGTTTTACGAGCGGTCAACCAGTTCCAGGTAGACCATAGGCGCAGAGTCACCGCGACGAGGGCCTAGTTTGAGGATACGGGTGTATCCGCCAGCGCGCTCCGAGTAACGGGTCGCCAGTTCGCTGAACAGCTTTTGAATCGCGTCTTGCTCTCCGTCAACCGTTTCGCGGCGTACGTATGCAGCCACTTGACGGCGGGCGTGGAGATCTCCACGTTTTGCTTTGGTAATAAGTTTTTCTGCGATCGAACGCACTTCTTTAGCTTTCGCTTCAGTAGTTTGGATACGCTCGTACAGGAAAAGGTCGGTCACAAGGTCACGGAACAGAGCTTTCCGAGCGCTTGCGTCGCGTCCCAGTTTCGAGTATGCCATCGATTTCCCCTCCTTGGTGCTATTCTTCTGTGCGGAGGCCAAGACCGAGTTCTTCGAGCTTCTCTTGAACTTCCTCTAAAGACTTGCGGCCCAGGTTACGGACCTTCATCATGTCTTCTTCGGTTTTCAATGTAAGCTCTTGAACGGTGTTGATACCTGCACGTTTAAGACAGTTGTAAGAACGGACGGACAGGTCAAGTTCCTCGATCGTCATCTCGAGTACTTTTTCCTTTTTGTCCTCTTCCTTCTCAACCATAATTTCCGCGTCTTTGGCTTCATCGGTCAGTCCGACGAACAAGTCCAAATGCTCGGTCAGGATTTTAGCGCCGAGGCTTACAGCCTCTTCTGGGCGGATGCTACCATCCGTCCACACTTCAAGCGTCAGCTTGTCATAGTTAGTAACTTGACCAACGCGAGTGTTCTCTACGCTATAATTGACACGTGTAATTGGCGTGTAAATCGAATCAACAGGAATGACACCAATCGGCTGATCTTCACGTTTGTTGCGGTCTGCTTGCACATAACCACGTCCGCGATTGGCGAAAATTCTCATATGGAGCCGTGCGCCGGAAGCCAAGGTTGCGATATGAAGATCTGGGCTGAGAATCTCGACATCGCTGTCCGCGCGGATGTCGCCCGCTGTAACGTTCCCTTCGCCTTCCGCATCAATTTCCAATACCTTCTCTTCGTCGGAATGGATTTTGAGCGACAGACCTTTCAGGTTCAGGATCATTTCGGTCACGTCTTCCATGACTCCTGGAACCGTAGAAAATTCGTGAAGCACTCCGTCAATCTGTACGGACGTCACTGCCGCGCCGGGAAGCGACGAGAGCAGAATGCGGCGAAGCGAGTTTCCGAGTGTCGTCCCGTAGCCCCGTTCCAGGGGCTCGACAACAAATCGGCCATATGCTCCATCGTCACTCAGCTCTACGGTTTCGATTTTCGGCTTTTCGATCTCAATCACTAAAGTACCCTCCTTCAAAACGTCGCTCCGTATCTATAACGTTCCATGGCGTCAAATCTAGTAGTATGCCAAACCTTCACAACCATTATTCACAAGTTGTCGTAATTTGATACCACAGAAATAAGACGAACTATACGCGACGGCGTTTCGGCGGACGGCAGCCGTTGTGAGGAACCGGCGTAACGTCTTTAATCAGGTTAACTTCAAGACCAGCGGCTTGAAGGGAACGGATCGCGGCTTCACGGCCAGCGCCTGGTCCTTTAACCATGACTTCAACAGCTTTCATGCCGTGCTCCATTGCCGATTTAGCAGCAGCTTCAGCAGCCATTTGAGCTGCGAAAGGCGTGCTTTTACGGGAGCCCTTGTAACCGAGGTTACCGGAGCTAGCCCAGGAAATCGCATTACCATGCGGATCCGTAATCGTGACGATCGTGTTGTTGAACGTCGAGCGGATATGGGCAACACCAGACTCGATGTTTTTCCGGTCGCGGCGCTTTGTGCGTACGACTTTTTTAGGTTTAGCCATTGTTCGTTATCCTCCCTTCTTATTTCTTCTTATTCGCTACCGTACGGCGAGGACCTTTACGCGTGCGAGCGTTGGTCTTAGTACGTTGACCGCGAACAGGCAGACCGCGACGGTGACGGATACCACGGTAGCATCCGATCTCAACCAGACGTTTGATGTTGAGGGAAATCTCGCGACGGAGATCGCCTTCTACTTTAACGGATTTGTCGATAACTTCACGCAGTTTGCTCACTTCGTCTTCCGTGAGGTCGCGTACGCGAGTCGCTGCGCTGACACCCGTTTCAGCCAGAATTCTCTGAGCTGTCGTTTGGCCAATACCAAAAATGTATTGGAGCGCGATTTCAACGCGCTTGTCGCGCGGCAAGTCTACACCAGCTATACGAGCCATTAGTCGTGTCCTCCCTTCTTAACCTTGTCTTTGTTTGTGCTTCGGATTTTCGCAAATGACCATAACCGTGCCTTTGCGACGAATAACTTTACATTTCTCGCAAATCGGCTTTACCGAAGGTCTGACCTTCATTGTGAATTACCTCCCGAATCCTTCTTCCGTAAAGCACGCGGCTTACTTCCGATAGGTGATGCGTCCTCTGGACAGATCGTAAGGCGACAACTGGATAACCACTTTGTCTCCGGTCAGAATACGGATAAAGTGCATTCTGAGCTTGCCGGATACATGAGCGAGAATCTGGTGGCCGTTCTCCAGTTCAACCTTGAACATGGCGTTTGGCAGCGGTTCGATAACCGTACCTTCGACTTCAATGACGTCTTCCTTGGCCATCCTCATTCCCCTTTCAGCTTGTGTACTTCTGTATCGCGAATCTTAGCTTGGCATTGGTCACCCGGCCCGTCTCAGACATACTGTCCGAAACTTCGCTGCTGAGAGCCGGAAGTAACTGAAGATGTTGCAGATTTTTCTTCTTCGGCGAGTCGAAGCGCCGGCCATTGCCGTCAGCAATGTGCACGAACCTGTCATCCAGGATCTCCACAATGACAGCATAGCTACCTTCATCTTTGCCTCGAAGCACTTTGACCAATCTACCGACCTGCATGAGCGGATCCAAGACCCTACTCCGCATCCGGCAGCTTCGTCAAAATTTCACAACCGCTCTCCGTGACTGCTACCGTGTGCTCGTAATGAGCGCACCATAAACCGTCCACTGTTACAACCGTCCAATTGTCCGACAGGGTCTGGACATAGCGCTCCCCGATGTTCACCATCGGCTCGATGGCCAGCACCATTCCTGGCTTCAGCCGGGGTCCACGATCCGGAATGCCGTAGTTCGGAATTTGCGGCTCTTCATGAAGATCCTTGCCAATTCCGTGCCCAACATACTCGCGAACAATGGAAAAGCCCGCATCCTCCACCACTTTTTGAATGGCGTGCGAGACCGTATACAGCCGAACATCCGGTTTGACCAGCTCAAGCCCGGCGTACAGCGAGCGTTCGGATACCTCCAGCAGACGGCTTACTTCTTCCGTAACTTCGCCTACAGGGTAGGTCCAAGCCGAATCTCCGTGATAGCCTTCATACTGGGCGCCGATATCAAGTGTGATGATATCTCCCTCGCTCAGCTTCCGGCTGCCCGGAATGCCGTGCACCAGTTCTTCGTTGACAGAAGCGCAAATGCTGCCAGGAAACTGATTGTAGCCTTTAAAAGATGGAATCGCGCCCTGACTGCGAATGTAGCGATCAGCGATGTCATCCAGCTCACGGGTCGTAACACCGGCCCGCACAGCACCAGCCATAAGGCGATGCGTCTCAGCCACGATGCGTCCCGCTTCTCTCATGAATCGCAGTTCGGCTTCAGACTTGCAGATTATCATTCGTTCGAACCCCGCAGACGTCCAGCAATGTCAGCGGTGACCTGATCGATTTCCTGCTCTCCGTTCACTTCACGCAGCAGACCTTTGCCGCTGTAGTATTCCAGAAGCGGGGCCGTTTTGGAAATATACTCATCCAGACGGGTGCCGACCTTTTCTTCCGTGTCATCCGAACGTTGATATAGCTCTCCGCCATCCTTATCGCAGATGCCTTCCGCCTTAGGCGGGTTGAACATCACATGATAAGTCGCGCCGCATGATTTGCAAATACGACGTCCAGTGAGCCTCGCGAGCAGAAGACCGCGATCGACATGAAGATTAACTACATGATCGATACTGCGTCCCATCTCGGCCAACATACCATCAAGCGCTTCAGCTTGTTGCAGCGTACGCGGAAAGCCATCCAATAGGAAGCCTTTCTCACAATCAGCCAGCAGCAGGCGTTCCCGCACAATGCCATTCGTGATTTCATCCGGAACAAGTAGTCCTTGATCGACGAATTCCTTCGCTTTCTGACCAAGCGGGGTGCCCTGCTTCATTGCCAACCGGAATGCGTCTCCGGTGGAAATGTGAGGAACATTGAACTGTTCGACGATTCTCTCGGCCTGGGTGCCTTTACCGGCTCCCGGAGGGCCCATGAAAAGAATGTTCATCCTGTCGTCCTCGCTTTGAGCACTATAGGCAAGCGCGGGCTGACCTGCAGCTCCCTCAAGTGGAGCTACTAAGCCGCCCGTTCGAAGCCTCGTGTTATTTATTGATGAACCCTTTGTAATGGCGTTTAATCAGTTGGGTCTCGATCTGCTTCATCGTGTCAAGTGCAACACCGACAACGATCAAGAGTGAGGTACCGCCAAGCTGAATGCTGCGGTCAAGTCCAAACAGCGAACCAAATCCAACCGGCAAGAGAGAGATAAGCGCTAGGAACAGAGCCCCAAACAGCGTAATTCTCGACATGACGCGGGTAATATAGCTCGAAGTCGGTTTGCCCGGACGTACACCCGGGATGTAGCCGCCATTCTTCTTCATTTGGTCAGCCATTTGTACAGGATTCATCTGCACAAAGGTGTAGAAGAAGGTGAAGCCAATAATCAGTATAACATAGATCACCATGCCGAGCGCCTTGTCAGGTGCCAGGTGAGTAATGATCCATTTAGCCCAATCTTGACTAGCCCAGAATTGAGCTATTGTGGATGGGAAGATCAGCAACGAAGACGCGAAGATGACCGGGATTACGCCCGCACCATTAACCTTCAGCGGAATATGTGTTGATTGACCTCCGTACATCTTACGTCCAACTACGCGTTTAGCGTATTGCACGGGAATCTTGCGAATCCCTTGCTGGACGATGATGACACCGATAATCATAAGGATTACCCCAACTACAATGGCGATCATCTGAAGTACACCCATGAACACTTGATCCGTCTTGTCGACGAAGTAAGTAGTATAGATTTTGCGGATATGGCCTGGCAGACCTGCGACGATACCTGCGAAGATAATAACCGAGATGCCGTTGCCAATTCCGCGCTCAGTGATCTGCTCTCCTAGCCACATCAAGAAGGCTGTACCAGCGGTCAGTACGATCGCGATCATCGCATAAACAGCGAAGTTCGCATCCATAACCATCTGATAGTTATACATGCGGTTGAAGCCGATTGCAGTAGCAAAACCCTGGACAAGACCCAACCCAATCGTACCGTAGCGGGTAATCTGGGCCAGTTTGCGCTTGCCGTTTTCGCCTTCTTTTGCCCACTCAGCAAACTTTGGAATAACATCCATCGAAAGCAATTGAACAATGATCGACGCCGTGATGTACGGCATAATGCCGATCGCGAAGATCGAGAACTGGAATAGCGCACCGCCCGAGAAAGTGTTCAGTAAGCCAAACAGGTCCGAACCATCGTTGTTGATCTGGGTTAAGACTTCTTTGTCGATGTTGGGCACCGGAATAAACGAACCGATGCGGTATACAAGCAAAATGAAAAGGGTAAAGAGGATTCTCCGGCGGAGGTCCTCCACTTTCCAAATGTTTGAAACCGTCTTGAACAATTAGATCACCTCGGTTTGACCGCCGGCAGCCTGGATTTTCTCTACCGCAGATTGAGAGAACTTGCTTGCTTTTACCGTAAGTTGAACATTGACTTCGCCATTGCCCAGGATTTTGATGCCGGCTTGAGGATTTTTAACAATCCCTTTAGCGACAAGAACTTCCGGAGTAATTTCAGAGCCAGCTTCAAACACATTCAACTCATCGATGTTGACAATCGCGTACTCTTTGCGGAATGGATTGTTGAAACCACGTTTAGGCAGACGACGATAAAGCGGGTTTTGACCGCCTTCGAAGCCTGGGCGGACGCCGCCGCCGGAACGTGAATTTTGACCTTTGTGGCCTTTGCCTGCGGTTTTACCGTTGCCGCTACCAATACCGCGACCTTTGCGGAAAGGAGCTTTGCGGGAACCTTCAGCTGGTTTGAGTTCATGCAGTTTCATCGTTCGTTGCACCTCCTTATTGCTCTTTGTAAATCTATGGAGAGACGATTATACAATCGTCTTATACTTCTTCCACTTTAACCAGGTGGTTTACGTGGTTCACCATACCGCGAATTGCGGGGCTGTCGTTAAGGACAACTGTTTGGCGGATCTTGCGAAGACCGAGCGACGCAACTGTTGCGCGTTGCTTCTCGTTGCGGCCGATCAGACTGCGGACGAGGGTGATTTGCAATTTAGCCATCGTGTTCCCTCCTTAACCCAGAAGCTCTTGAACTGTTTTTCCACGAAGCTTGGCAACATCTTCAGCGCGTTTCAGGCGGGAAAGCCCTTCAAGCGTTGCGTTAACCATGTTCATGGAATTGGAAGAGCCCAGGGATTTGGTCAGAATGTCACCGACACCTGCCAGCTCAAGTACGGCGCGCACAGGGCCACCAGCGATAACGCCAGTACCTTGGGAAGCCGGTTTGAGCAGAACTTGACCAGCGCCAAAGTGTCCAAGCACTTGGTGCGGAATCGTTGTGTTCACGAGTGGGATTGAGATCATGTTTTTCTTCGCATCTTCAATCCCTTTGCGGATAGCGTCAGGAACTTCTTGAGCTTTTCCGATGCCGGCGCCTACATGGCCTTTGCCGTCTCCGACAACTACCAAGGCGCTGAAGCTGAAACGGCGTCCGCCCTTGACTACTTTCGCTACGCGGTTAATGTGAACTACCTTCTCTTGCAGTTCACCCAGCGAATTTGCATCAATACGCAAGTCGATATACCTCCCTTGTCAGAAAATTAGAATTGAAGACCAGCTTCGCGAGCTGCGTCAGCCAGTGCTTGAACCCGTCCGTGGTACAGGTAGCCACCGCGATCGAATACGACCGTTTCGTGACCTTTTTCTTTGGCACGCTTTGCGATCAGTTCTCCGACCAGCTTAGCGGAATCCACATTGCCGCCGTTGTTGACTTGCTCAGCCAGTTCTTTGTCCAGCGTAGAAGCCGAAGCGATTGTTACACCAGCTACATCGTCGATCAATTGAGCGTAGATGTGTTTGGAGGAACGGTAAACCGACAGACGTGGACGTGCTACTGTGCCGTTGATTTTCTTGCGTACACGCAGATGACGTTTCAGACGGGCTTTGTTTTTGTCGCCTTTGGTGATCATTGAGGGATCCTCCCTTCTTGATTCGTGGTAGATCTATCGTACAAAGCATGAAGTCATGCTTATTTTTTCTTACCGGCTTTGCCTTCCTTGCGGATAATGCGCTCGCCTTCGTACTTAATACCTTTGCCTTTGTAAGGCTCTGGCTCACGTACGGAGCGGATTTTAGCAGCCGTTGCGCCAACAAGCTCTTTATCGATACCGCGAACGGTGATCTTGTTGTTGCCGATAACTTCGAACTCGATGCCTTGCGCAGGTACGATTTCGACTGGGTGGGAGTAGCCTACGTTCAGAACTACTTTTTCCCCTTGTTTGCTTGCGCGGTAGCCGACGCCAACGAGCTCAAGGTTCTTGGCGAAGCCATCCGTTACACCGCTAACCATGTTCGCGATGATACTGCGAGTGGTTCCGTGCAGGGAGCGGTGCAGCTTGTTGTCGGAAGGACGTTCCACGAGGATCGTGCCTTCTTCCAGGCTAACCTTAATATCTTTATGGACCGGACGGCTAAGGGCACCTTTCGGTCCTTTTACCGTGATCACCGTATCGTCCAGGGAGACGTTCACTCCGCTAGGGACAGTAATGGGTTTGCGACCAATACGGGACATTGTTGCACCTCCTATCGTTGTAGCTTCTTAATTACCAGACGTAGCAGACGACTTCGCCGCCAGCTTTGCCTTGACGAGCTTCCTTGTCGGTCATAACTCCCTTGGAAGTGGAGATAATCGCGATTCCGAGGCCGCCGAGAACACGTGGGATCTCAGTGGATTTCGTGTAAACGCGCAGACCAGGCTTACTGATGCGTTTCAGACCAGTGATTACGCGCTCGTTGCTGGAGCCGTATTTCAAGAAAATACGGATAATCCCTTGCTTGCTGTCCTCGATATATTCAGCGTCACGGATGAAGCCCTCGCGTTTCAAAATATCAGCGATTTGCTTCTTAATTTTCGAAGCGGGCATTTCAACGGTCTCATGACGGACAAGATTCGCATTGCGGATACGAGTCAGCATATCTGCGATCGGATCAGACATAACCATTCTTGTGTACCTCCTTCCCAACTAAAACGGATTACCAGCTGGCTTTCTTAACACCAGGGATCTGGCCTTTATGTGCTAATTCACGGAAACAAATCCGGCAAACTTTAAACTTTTGCAGAACCGAGTGAGGACGTCCACAGCGCTCACAGCGCGTGTAGGCACGTACTTTGAACTTCGGAGTGCGTTGTTGCTTAACTTTCATCGAAGTTTTTGCCACTTTGGTATTACACCTCCTGATTCGCGATTACTTCGCGAACGGCATTCCCAGTTGGGACAGCAGCTCACGGGATTCTTCATCCGATTTCGCCGTCGTCACGATGACGACGTCCATACCGCGGATTTTGTCGATCTTATCGTATTCGATCTCCGGGAAGATCAGCTGCTCTTTCAAACCAAGGGTGTAGTTGCCGCGACCGTCAAAAGCTTTGGTCGATACGCCGCGGAAGTCACGGACGCGCGGCAATGCGGTGTTGAACAGCTTGTCGAGGAAATAGTACATGCGGTCACCGCGCAGTGTAACTTTAACCCCGATCGGCATATTTTCACGAAGCTTGAAGCCTGCAATAGACTTCTTAGCACGTGTGATAACCGGTTTTTGACCAGAGATCAGACGAAGATCTTCAACTGCTGTATCAAGCACTTTGGAGTTGGCAACTGCTTCGCCTACACCCATGTTGATAACAACTTTCTCAATCTTCGGCACCTGCATCACAGTCGTATAGTTGAACTTCTGCATCAGAGCAGGAGTAATGTCGTTCAAGAAACGCTCTTTCATTCTTGCTGCCATGGTAAAGGGTCCTCCTTTCCGTCAAAAATAATTAGTCGATAACCTCGCCGGAGCGCTTAGCAACGCGGACTTTCTTGCCGTTATCAAGCACTTTGTAGCCGATACGGGTTACGCTGCCGCTCTTCGGATCCACGTGCATCACGTTGGAAACGTGAACCGGAGCTTCCTGCTCGATGATGCCGCCCTGAGGGTTCGTTTGGGAAGGACGCGTATGCTTCTTCACCATGTTCACACCTTCAATCAGAACGCGGTTCTCACGAGGGTAAGCTGCGATAACGCGGCCTTTTTTGCCTTTATCTTTGCCCGTGATGACGATAACGGTATCGTCCTTTTTCACGTGCAGCTTGTTGTTGTGGGATTCCAGAACTTTTTTAACCTTTGGCATGTGTTACACCTCCTGCTCCTTGACTTCACGCCGCTAGAGGCGCTATTAGATAACTTCCGGTGCAAGCGATACGATCTTCATGAAGTCTTTGTCGCGAAGTTCACGAGCAACTGGTCCGAAGATACGAGTACCACGAGGGGATTTATCTTCCTTCACGATTACAGCAGCGTTTTCGTCGAATGCGATGTAGGAACCGTCCTTACGGCGAACCGTACGCTTCGTGCGAACGATAACGGCTTTGACTACATCACCTTTTTTGACAACGCCACCAGGTGTTGCTTGTTTGACCGAGCAAACGATAAGATCACCGATATGACCTACACGACGTCCTGTACCACCCAGTACGCGGATACACATCAGTTCTTTCGCGCCAGAGTTGTCAGCAACCGAAAGGCGTGTAAAAGGTTGAATCATTGAAATGTCCTCCTTTCAAACTTGATGGTCGTATCGTATTAGAGAACTACGGCTTCTTCTACGATTTGAACCAGTCTCCAGCGCTTGTCTTTCGACAGCGGACGAGTTTCCATGATTTTAACCATATCACCGATTTTCGCAGTGTTGTTTTCATCATGTGCTTTGAATTTGCTCGTATGCTTAATGCGTTTATGGTACAGATCATGTTTTTTGTAGGTTTCTACAGCCACCACGATCGTTTTATCCATTTTATCGCTGACAACTTTGCCAATCTGAACTTTGCGATTGTTGCGTTCGCTCATGTTCTTCCTCCTTCCTCAGACTAGGCGTGCATAAGCACGCGGCTGAATTAGCTGCTGATTCCCAGTTCTCTTTGACGCAGTACCGTTTTGGCACGTGCAATCTCTTTCCGAACGGCGCTGATGCGCGTTGGGTTATCCAGTTGGCCAGTAGCCAGTTGGAAGCGGAGGTTGAACAGCTCTTCTTTAAAGCCGGCAACCTTTTGGTTCAGTTCATCAGTGGTCAAGTTGCGGAATTCACTAGCTTTCATTTGCTTCACCACCCACTTCTTCGCGTTTCACAAACTTGGTTTTAACCGGGAGCTTGTGGGCCGCAAGGCGCATTGCTTCACGTGCGGTTTCCTCGGATACGCCGGCAAGCTCAAACATCACTTTGCCAGGTTTCACAACGGAAACCCATTTTTCCACGTTACCTTTACCGCTACCCATCCGTACCTCGAGAGGCTTTTGGGTTACTGGTTTAGCAGGGAAAATTTTGATCCATACTTTACCACCACGCTTGATGTAGCGAGTCATGGCGATACGAGCGGATTCGATTTGACGGTTCGTTACCCAACCAGGCTCCGTCGCTTGCAGACCGAACTCACCGAAGTGAACTTCCGTTCCGTTTTTAGCGCGGCCCTTCATATGTCCGCGTTGTTCTTTGCGGTGTTTGACGCGTTTAGGTACCAACATGATTAGTTGCCTCCTTCCTGGACGGCTGCTTTCTTTTTAGGAGGAAGGACTTCACCGCGGTAGATCCATACTTTTACGCCGATACGGCCGTAAGTTGTATGTGCTTCAGCTGTGCCGTAATCGATATCGGCGCGCAGCGTATGAAGCGGAACGGTGCCTTCGCTGTATCCTTCTTGACGAGCAATCTCAGCGCCGCCGAGACGACCGCTTACTGAGGTTTTGATTCCTTTAGCGCCTGCGCGCATGGAGCGTTGCAGAGCTTGTTTCATTGCACGACGGAACGAAGTCCGGCGCTCAAGTTGTTGAGCGATGTTTTCGGCAACGAGAATTGCGTCCAGATCCGCTTGCTTGATTTCGGAGATGTTAATGTGGACTTTTTTACCGTTCGTAATACGAGCAAGCTCGCTACGAAGGTTTTCCACTTCCGAACCGCCCTTACCGATGACCATACCCGGCTTAGCCGTGTTGATCGTTACGTTCACGCGGTTAGCCGCGCGTTCGATCTCGATGCGGGATACAGCAGCGTCTTTCAGCTTTCCTTTAAGGAACTCGCGTACTTTTACGTCTTCTATCAGAAGATCGCCAAAGTCTTTACCCGCGTACCACTTAGATTCCCAGTCCCGGATGATTCCAACCCGGAGACCAACTGGATTTACCTTTTGACCCACTCGTTATCCCTCCTTATTTTTCGGATACGACCAGCGTGATGTGGCTGGTGCGCTTATTGATGCGGCTTGCGCGACCCATAGCGCGAGGCATGAACCGTTTCATCGTCTGACCTTGGTTAACAAATACCTGGGAGACGACCAGATTGTTTACGTCCATCTGGTAGTTATGCTCAGCGTTAGCGATTGCGGAGTTCAGCAGCTTCTCCACGATTGGGGATGCAGCGCGCGGTGTGTGACGCAGGATAGCGATCGCCTCACCGACTTGCTTTCCGCGAATAAGGTCAACTACGAGTTGAGCTTTGCGGGGTGCAATGCGAACTTTATTAGCATGTGCTCTTGCTTCTGCCATGACAGGTACCTCCTCTCAAACAGCTTGGTTATAGAAAGGCAGCAGCTTAGCGTCTGCCCGTTTTCTTGTCGTCGTCGTGACCTTTGTAGGTACGAGTCGGTGCAAATTCGCCGAACTTGTGTCCGACCATATCTTCCGTTACATAAACCGGCACGTGTTTGCGGCCATCATAAACAGCCAGCGTGTGTCCGATGAATTGCGGGAAGATCGTGGAACGACGGGACCAAGTTTTGATCACCGTTTTTTTCTCCGCAGCGTTCAGTTCTTCAACTTTCTTCAGAAGGTACCCATCGATGAAAGGACCTTTTTTCAAACTACGACCCATGATCTAGTTCCTCCCTTCCTCGAGACGTTAGCGTGACGCAGGCGACGTCACGCACAGTCGCTCAAGCGGTTATTATTTCGTACGACGACGAATAATATATTGGCTCGATGCTTTCTTCTTCTTGCGTGTTTTGGCACCAAGGGTTGGTTTGCCCCAAGGAGACATAGGCGATTTGCGTCCGATTGGAGCGCGGCCTTCACCACCACCGTGTGGGTGATCGTTAGGGTTCATTACTACGCCGCGAACTTCAGGACGTTTGCCCAACCAACGGGAACGGCCAGCTTTACCGATTTTCACGAGCTCGTGATCCTCGTTGCCAACAGAACCGATCGTTGCACGGCAAGTTTTCAGAATGCGACGAACTTCACCGGAAGACAAGCGGATAACCGCGTAAGCATCCTCTTTACCGAGAAGCTGAGCTTCCGTACCAGCAGCGCGAACAAGTTGTCCACCTTTGCCAGGCTTCATTTCGATGTTGTGGATAAGCGTACCTACTGGGATGTTCTCCAGTGGAAGCGCGTTGCCCACTTTGATGTCAGAACCAGGACCGGAAACGACCTGATCGCCAACTTTCATGCCTTTTGGTGCGATGATGTAGCGTTTCTCGCCATCAACGTAATGAATCAGCGCGATGTTCGAGGTGCGGTTCGGATCGTACTCGATCGTTGCTACGCGGCCTACGATACCATCTTTGGTACGCTTGAAGTCGATGATACGATACTTACGCTTATGTCCGCCACCGTGGTGACGAACCGTGATTTTACCCTGGTTGTTACGGCCAGCTTTTTTGAAAAGCGGCGCCAGGAGCGATTTCTCCGGTACGTTTGTTGTGATCTCTTCAAATGTCGAGACCGACATACCACGACGGGCCGGGGAAGTAGGTTTGTACTTCTTGATTGGCACTTTGTTTCCCTCCTTGCCTTGTCAGATTAAACCGACTCGAAGAATTCCAGCTCTTTGCTGTCTGCGCTCAATTGAACGAAGGCTTTCTTCCACTCGGACGTGTAACCAGAATGGCGACCGTAGCGTTTAGGCTTAGCCGGTACGCGAAGCGTGTTCACGTTGCTTACTTTTACGTTGAAAATCTGCTCAACAGCAGATTTGATCTCGGTTTTGTTAGCACGGATGTCAACTTCGAACACATAACGTTTAGCAGCCATGAGCTCAGTCGTTTGTTCCGTGATTACCGGGCGCTTGATAATATCGCGTGGATCTTTCATTACGCAAGCACCTCCTGTACTTTCTCGACCGCTTCCTTGGTGATAATAAGTTGGTCATACGTCAGTACATCCAGAACATTGATGCCTTCTGCTGCGACGAACTTTACTCCAGGAATGTTGCGGGCGGATAGAGCTACATTGTTTTCAAATTCAGCCGTTACGACAAGCGCTTTACGACCTACTTTGAGGTTTTTCAGAACGGCTTGGAATTCCTTCGTTTTCGGAGCAGTGAAGCTCAGTTGATCAAGAATGATCAGCTCGCTAGCGATAACTTTGGAAGACAGAGCAGAACGAATCGCCAGACGGCGAACTTTCTTAGGCAGCTTAAAGCTGTAGCTGCGCGGAGTTGGACCGAAGACGGTACCACCACCAACCCATTGCGGGGCGCGAGTGGAGCCTTGACGAGCGCGACCTGTACCTTTTTGTTTCCAAGGTTTACGTCCGCCGCCGCGTACTTCAGAGCGTCCTTTTGTTTTGTGCGTTCCAGCGCGCTCAGCTGCTTGTTGCAACAGAACTGCGCTATGCAGGACGTGAGCGTTAGGCTCGATACCGAAGACATGCTCAGAAAGCTCGATATCGCCGACTTGGGAGCCGCTCACATTGAAGATAGCTACTTTAGGCATAGCTTGTTCCTCCTTTCTTCAGGCGGTGCTTATTTCTTCACCGTTTGTTTGATTTTTACGAAGCTGTTTTTAGGGCCCGGAATGGAGCCTTTAACCAGCAGGACATTGCGTTCTACATCGACGCGTACGACTTCAAGTTTTTGAATCGTAATTGTCTCATGGCCCATGTGGCCTGGCAGACGCTTGCCTTTTGGAACGCGGTTCGCTTGGATCGAACCCATCGAACCTGGTCCACGGTGATAACGCGATCCGTGCGCCATTGGTCCGCGGCTTTGTCCCCAACGTTTGATAACGCCTTGGAAGCCTTTACCTTTGGAAACGCCCGTTACGTCAACAAATTCGCCTTCCGTGAATACGTCAGCCTTAACTTCTTGGCCAACTTCATATTCGCCCAAGTTAATGCCGCGAATTTCACGAATGTAGCGCTTAGGAGCCGTGTTGGCCTTTTTGGCATGACCGATAGCAGGTTTAGTCGCGTTTTTCTCCTTTTTGTCGGAGAAACCGAGTTGAACTGCTTCGTAGCCGTCGTTTTCTTGATCTTTCTTTTGCAGAATGACACAAGGACCTGCTTCGATAACCGTGACTGGCACGACAATACCTTCAGCCGTAAATACTTGCGTCATTCCGAGCTTTTTGCCTAAGATACCCTTCATGTTGACACCTCTTTTCGTTCTCACTTAGCTTACGCTTGTGGATAACTTACAGTTTGATTTCGATATCGACACCGGACGGCAGGTCCAGACGCATCAACGCATCAACCGTTTGCGGAGTCGGGTTAACAATGTCGATCAGACGCTTGTGTGTGCGTTGTTCGAATTGCTCGCGCGAATCCTTGTACTTGTGTACTGCACGGAGAACGGTGATGATTTGCTTTTCCGTCGGAAGCGGAATCGGTCCAGAAACACCTGCTCCGGAACGTTTTGCGGTTTCAACGATTTTCTCTGCAGACTGATCAAGAATGCGGTGATCGTATGCTTTCAAGCGAATACGAATCTTTTGCTTTGCCATATAAGTCCCTCCTTCTATCGCCCAATTTAGTATCGGACATACTCCGCGAGAACTCCTCACACACGCTCCATGGCAAAGGAGCCGGGTGTGTCAGCAACCTCCCGCATCATCGCAACGTCACAAACCAACAGACAATATTTTATCATGTTGAATAGCCTAATGCAACAAGTAATTAGGTAAATGCTCATTAGAGTCTCTATTCAACAAAAATTGGATTAAAAGTCTAAACGAGAGCTTACCATTCTGCGCTCTTATATATAGAAGAAACAAATAAAAAACCCCCACCGAAGCGGGGGTTTTTCGATTCCGCAGCTAACGCTGCAGAATACTTATTTTTGGATTGTTGCTACGGCGCCAGCGCCTACAGTACGGCCGCCTTCGCGGATCGAGAAGCGAGTGCCTTCTTCGATAGCGATTGGAGCGATCAGCTCAACGGTAACCGTGATGTTGTCGCCAGGCATAACCATTTCAGTTCCTTCAGGCAGGTTGATGATGCCTGTTACGTCCGTTGTACGGAAGTAGAACTGTGGACGGTAACCAGTGAAGAAAGGCTTGTGACGGCCACCCTCTTCTTTGGTCAGAACGTAGATTTGAGCCGTGAAGTTCGTGTGTGGTTTAACAGAACCTGGCTTAGCCAGAACTTGTCCACGCTCGATGTCTTTACGGTCAACGCCACGAAGCAGTGCGCCGATGTTGTCGCCCGCTTGAGCGGAGTCCATCAGTTTACGGAACATTTCAACGCCCGTAACGATGGATTTGCGGGACTCTTCAGCAAGACCGATGATTTCGATCTCGTCGGATACTTTTACTACGCCACGGTCGATACGACCGGTAGCAACCGTACCACGACCCGTGATCGTGAACACGTCCTCGACTGGCATAAGGAAAGGCTTAGCCGTGTCGCGCTCAGGAGTTGGGATGTAGGTATCAACTTGCTCGAAGAGCTCAACGATTTTGTCAGCCCAAGGGCCGTCTGGGTTTTGCAGAGCTTCACGAGCAGCACCGCGGATGATTGGAGTGTCGTCGCCTGGGAACTCATACTCGTTCAGAAGGTCGCGAACTTCCATCTCAACAAGCTCAAGGAGCTCTTCGTCTTCAACCATGTCGCATTTGTTCAGGAATACGACGATGTAAGGTACGCCAACTTGGCGGGAGAGCAGGATGTGCTCACGCGTTTGCGGCATTGGGCCGTCAGCTGCGGATACAACCAGGATCGCGCCGTCCATTTGAGCTGCGCCGGTGATCATGTTTTTAACATAGTCGGCATGGCCTGGGCAGTCAACGTGTGCGTAGTGACGGTTAGGAGTCTCGTACTCAACGTGTGCAGTCGAGATCGTGATACCGCGCTCGCGCTCTTCTGGTGCTTTGTCGATTTGATCAAAAGCGATAGCTGCGCCACCGTATTTTTTGGAAAGAACCGTTGTGATGGCAGCCGTCAGCGTTGTTTTACCATGGTCAACGTGACCGATTGTGCCAATGTTAACGTGGGGCTTATTACGTTCAAATTTAGCTTTTGCCATTGAACTTAATCCTCCTTAAAGGTCAGGAAATTTTATGTTAGGTGACAGACCATTCCTAGCACTAGGCTATCAGCACGGCCTGTCACAGCGAACCTATATCGAGATTACTCCGATTTGTTCTTGGAAACAATCTCTTCTTGAATCGATTTTGGAACTTCTTCGTAGTGAGAGAGTTCCATGGAGAACACACCGCGGCCTTGGGTACCGGAACGAAGCGTGGTTGAGTATCCGAACATCTCGGCAAGAGGCACCTTAGCACGGATAATTTGCGCTCCTGCGCGGGAATCCATGCCCTCGATGCGACCGCGGCGGGAGTTCAGCATGCCCATTACGTCGCCCATGTACTCTTCTGGTGCAGTTACTTCGACTTTCATGATCGGCTCAAGGATGACAGGTTTACACTTGTCTTTAGCTGCCTTGAGTGCCATGGAACCCGCAATTTTGAACGCCATCTCCGAGGAGTCGACATCATGGTAGGAGCCGTCGAAAATTGTTGCTTTGATATCAACGAGCGGGAAGCCGGCGAGAACACCGTTTTTCATCGACTCTTCGATACCTGCTTGAGCTGGGCCGATGAATTCACGAGGAACAGATCCACCGACGACTTTGTTTTCGAACACAAAACCGCTGCCTGGCTCAAGCGGGGAGAACTCGACCCACACGTGACCGTATTGACCGCGTCCACCGGACTGGCGAACGAACTTACCTTCAACCTTAGCCGCTTGACGGAAGGTTTCACGGTAAGCTACTTGTGGCTTACCTACGTTCGTCTCAACTTTGAATTCGCGGAGCATGCGGTCAACGAGGATTTCAAGGTGAAGCTCACCCATACCCGCGATGATCGTTTGTCCCGTTTCTTCGTCCGTATGAGCTCGGAACGTTGGATCCTCTTCCGAAAGCTTCTGCAGAGCGATACCCATTTTGTCTTGGTCGGCCTTGGTTTTCGGCTCAACCGCGAGTTGGATAACCGGTTCTGGGAAGTTCATGGATTCGAGGATTACCGGACTCTTCTCATCACACAGCGTATCGCCCGTCGTCGTATCTTTCAGTCCTACTGCAGCGGCTATGTCGCCGGAGTATACCGAGCTGATTTCTTGACGGCTGTTCGCATGCATTTGAAGAATACGACCGACCCGCTCGCGCTTGCCCTTCGTTGCGTTGACAACGTAAGAACCGGAGTTCAGTACGCCGGAGTAAACGCGGAAGAAGGTCAATTTGCCGACATACGGATCCGTCATGATTTTGAATGCGAGAGCCGAGAACGGCGCGTCGTCGGAAGACTCGCGGGTCGTCTCCGTGCCATCTTCAAGGGTACCCTTGATAGCTGGAACGTCGATTGGAGCCGGCAGGTAGTCAACAACTGCATCCAACATCATTTGTACACCTTTATTGCGGTACGAGGAGCCAGCGATAACTGGGAAGATCTTGACTTCGATAACGCCTTTGCGGAGCGCTGCCTTCAGTTCTGGAATGGAAATTTCTTCGCCTTCCAGATACTTCATCATGAGTTCTTCATCCAGTTCGGCCACTTTCTCGACCAGTTCTGCACGCAGCTCTTCGACTTGGTCGGCCAGCTCAGCAGGAATTTCGACTTGCTCAGGATCTTTCCCGAGGTCGTCTTTGTACTTGTAGGCAACACGTTCAACGAGGTCGATTACGCCGAGGAAATCACTTTCCGCGCCGATCGGCAGTTGAATCGCAACAGCATTAGCTTGCAGACGATCACGCATGTCTTTGATGACATTCAGGAAGTCCGCACCGATAATGTCCATTTTGTTGATGTAAGCAATCCGTGGAACGTTGTAGCGGTCAGCCTGACGCCATACGGTTTCGGACTGTGGCTCTACGCCTTCCTTCGCACTGAAAACACCAACTGCCCCGTCCAATACGCGCAGGGAACGTTCAACTTCAACGGTGAAGTCAACGTGTCCCGGGGTGTCGATGATATTAATGCGGTTGCCCTTCCACTGAGCCGTCGTAGCAGCAGACGTGATCGTAATCCCGCGCTCCTGCTCTTGCTCCATCCAGTCCATCGTCGCTGCACCTTCGTGCACTTCGCCGATTTTGTGAGTACGGCCTGTATAGAACAGGATCCGTTCAGTAGTGGTGGTTTTACCCGCATCGATATGCGCCATAATCCCGATATTACGCGTATTTGCCAAGGAGAACTCTCTTACCATTGGAATGTCTCCCTTCAAATTGTACTGCTAGAATCCTACCAGCGGTAGTGAGCGAATGCTTTGTTGGCTTCCGCCATTTTGTGCGTGTCTTCACGTTTTTTAACGGAAGCACCCGTGTTGTTGGAAGCGTCGAGGATTTCAGCAGCCAGACGCTCTTCCATCGTTTTCTCCCCGCGGTTACGCGAGTAGTTCACGAGCCAACGGAGAGCAAGCGCTGTACGGCGCTCAGGTTTAACTTCGATTGGAACCTGGTAGTTGGAGCCGCCTACACGGCGAGCTTTAACTTCCAGTACAGGCATGATGTTCTTCAGGGCTGCTTCGAAAACTTCCATAGGTTCTTTGCCGGAACGTTCTTGGATCAGCTTGAAGGCATCATACAACAGTGTTGCAGCAACACCGCGTTTACCGTCGATCATAATACGGTTGATCAGACGAGTAACCAGTTTGCTGTTGTACAGTGGATCTGGCAAAACATCGCGTTTTGTTACAGGACCTTTGCGTGGCATTTGAGCAAGTCCCCCTTTCTCTCATTATGTGATAGTAGGAAAAATCTTATTTTTTAACTTTAGGACGCTTCGCGCCGTATTTGGAGCGAGCTTGTTTACGGTTGTTAACACCAGCCGTATCCAGTGCGCCGCGAACGATATGATAGCGAACACCTGGAAGGTCTTTTACACGTCCGCCGCGAATCAGCACGACGCTGTGTTCTTGGAGGTTGTGTCCGATACCCGGAATGTAAGCTGTAACCTCTACTTTGTTCGTCAGACGAACACGAGCATACTTACGAAGCGCGGAGTTCGGTTTTTTCGGAGTCATTGTACCTACACGGGTGCAAACACCACGTTTTTGAGGAGCGCTGATTTCCGTAGCCTCACGTTTCAGGGCGTTGAAACCCCGTTGCAGTGCTGGCGATTTGGACTTGACCACTTTAGCTTGGCGGCCTTTGCGGACCAGTTGGTTGATAGTTGGCATGTCGGTTGCCACCCCCTTCCCATAATTCATGAAGCGCTGAACTGCAATCTGCTCGTTATTTAAGCCCACAGGTCCAGGCGGTTCATCTTTGGACAAACAAAAGTTCTTGCCTGCGCATGGAGGATAAAAATCAACCCTGCCGGCAAAAACATCGTTCCTACTCTTCATCGCTAACGACTGCAGCCATCGCAGCACCAACGTCTATCCCGCATTCCATGCCGAGATCCGCCATGCTTTCGAACCATGTGATAGGTATACTGTCCCTCTCGCTAATCGCGACAATGCCGCGTGTCAACTTAGGATCAGCATCCTTGGCTACATAAACTTGAATCGCCTTGCGGGATTCAACTGCTTTTGTCGTTTGCTTCGTGCCAATCTTGTAAGCCACGGGATTCACCATCCTCATACAAGCACAAGAATCCACTCACAGGCACACTTCGATATAGTAGCACTAGTTGAATGGGCATGTCAAGAAAGACTTAGCCATTCTCTTAGTCTTCCTATTCGATCTTCACAGCAGCACCAGCTGGCCGGCGAACCGGACAGCTGGTGCTGGGAAGATACGTTCGGGACCTTAGTCCCTGTAAGGTTTAGGACTCTACCGGCACGGATTCGCTAGCTTCAGCCTTTACCGTTTCGATTTCGTCCTCCTGGCCGACAAAGCGGATGCTGCGGTAACGGTTCATGCCCGTACCTGCTGGGATCAGCTTGCCAATGATAACATTCTCCTTCAGACCGAGCAGCTGATCGACCTTGCCTTTGATGGCTGCGTCGGTAAGGACGCGAGTCGTCTCCTGGAAGGAGGCTGCAGAGAGGAAGGAATCCGTCTCCAGGGATGCCTTGGTAATACCGAGCAGTACCGGTTTGGCAACTGCAGGCTCGCGGCCGGACAGAAGAACCTCACGGTTAGCTGCTTCGTATTCATGCACGTCGACGAATGCGCCAGGCAACAGCTTCGTGTCTCCCGCATCGACGATACGGATTTTGCGAAGCATCTGCTTGATCATGACTTCGACGTGTTTATCGTTAATTTCTACGCCCTGGTTACGGTATACGCGTTGAACTTCCTGCAGGATATAGTTTTGTACCCCGCGGATGCCCTTAATGCGCAGCATGTCTTTCGGATCGATCGATCCGTCCGTCAGCTCGTCGCCAGCTTCCAGCTGTTGCCCTTCGGTAACACGAATACGGGAACCGTAGCTGACCGGATAAACTTTGGACTCAGCTTCGCCCTGTACTTCGATTTCACGGCGATCCTTCGTCTCGCGAATGCTCTTCACGACGCCGTCGAGTTCCGTGATGATCGCTTGGCCTTTAGGATTCCGAGCCTCGAACAGCTCCTGAATACGCGGCAGACCTTGCGTGATGTCATCACCGGCAACACCGCCGGTATGGAATGTACGCATCGTCAGCTGTGTTCCTGGCTCACCGATCGATTGAGCAGCAATAATGCCGACTGCTTCGCCAATCTCAACATGTTTGCCAGTTGCCAGGTTGCGGCCGTAGCAGATTTTGCAGACGCCATGACGGGCACGGCAGCTCAGTACAGAGCGAATCTGCAGCTTCTCGATGCCTGCGTTCACGATAGCATCAGCTTTGGTCGCGTCGATCAGATCTCCGCGGCCAACGATGATCTCGCCAGTTGCCGGATTGCGCAACGTTTCGAAGGAATAACGACCTTCGATACGGTCGAACAGATCCTCGATAACTTCCTTGCCGTCTTGGATCTTGGAAACGGTAATACCTTTGTCCGTACCGCAATCGTCCTCGCGGACGATAACATCCTGTGCGACGTCAACGAGACGACGAGTCAGGTAACCGGAGTCAGCTGTACGAAGAGCCGTATCGGCAAGACCTTTACGCGCTCCGTGAGTCGAGATGTAATACTCGAGTACCGTAAGGCCTTCGCGGAAGTTCGACTTGATCGGGAGCTCGATGATCCGACCGGATGGATTCGCCATCAGACCCCGCATACCGCCCAGCTGGGTGATCTGCGATTTGTTACCCCGCGCTTTGGAATCGACCATGAGCATGATGGAGTTGTAACGATCCATCGACTTCATGAGGATTTCCGTAATCTGATCTTTCGTTTTGCTCCAGATCTCGATAACGCGGTCATAGCGCTCTTCGTTCGTAATCAGACCACGACGGTACTGATTCGTAACGATTTTGACCTTCTCGTCGGATTCTTTGAGGATTTCCACTTTTTCTGGCGGTACGATAACGTCGGAAACGGCAACCGTAATACCCGCACGAGTCGAATAAGTGAAGCCCAGCTCTTTGATCTTGTCGAGAATGACCGAGGTGCGCGTCGTGTGGTAAAGACGGAAGCATTCAGCAATCAGAAGACCGAGGTATTCCTTGCCAACTGCGCCCATCTGCGGAACGTTATCCAAGAAGGAATTCAGGTCCGCACCTTTTTCGTATACGAAATATTTGTCCGGTGTTCCATCCATCAGATTGGTCTTAGTAGCCTCATTGATGTAAGGGAACGAGCTCGGGAAGATTTCGTTGAAAATTACTTTGCCGACGGTCGTCGAAATGAGCGAGCGGTTCTGCTCTTCCGTGAAGTCGTCTTTCTTGAGCACTTTCGCCGGAATGAAGATCCGAGCATGCAGCGACACGATACCACGCTGGTAAGCCGAGATCGCCTCGTTGACCGAGCCGAACACAGAGCCAGAGCCCATAGCTTCCTTGTTGTCCATCGTCAGATAGAAGGAGCCGAGGACCATATCCTGCGAAGGCGTTACAACAGGTTTGCCGTCCTTAGGGTTAAGGATGTTGCCTGCGGCAAGCATGAGCAAGCGAGCTTCTGCTTGCGCCTCTGCGGACAGCGGTACGTGAACAGCCATTTGGTCTCCGTCAAAGTCAGCGTTGTAAGCTGTACAAACAAGCGGATGCAGCTTAATTGCTTTACCTTCAACGAGGATTGGCTCGAATGCTTGAATACCGAGACGGTGAAGCGTAGGGGCACGGTTCAACAGAACCGGATGCTCCTTAATGACTTCTTCAAGGACATCCCATACTTCTGCACTTACGCGCTCGACTTTACGCTTCGCACTCTTAATGTTATGGGCAAGGCCCTTGTTAACCAGTTCTTTCATGACAAACGGTTTGAAGAGCTCTAGCGCCATTTCTTTTGGCAGGCCGCACTGATACATCTTCAGGTTCGGACCTACAACGATTACGGAACGGCCGGAGTAGTCAACCCGTTTGCCGAGCAGATTCTGCCGGAAACGACCTTGTTTACCCTTCAGCATATGGCTGAGGGATTTCAATGGACGGTTGCCTGGGCCCGTTACAGGGCGGCCACGACGACCGTTATCGATCAAGGCGTCAACAGCTTCCTGCAGCATCCGCTTTTCGTTTTGCACGATGATGTCAGGTGCGCCAAGGTCAAGCAGGCGCTTCAGACGGTTATTACGGTTGATAACGCGACGGTACAGGTCATTAAGGTCAGACGTAGCGAAACGTCCGCCGTCCAGCTGTACCATTGGACGAAGCTCTGGAGGAATGACCGGAAGCACGTCAAGAATCATCCAGTCTGGCTTGTTACCAGAGTGGCGGAATGCCTCGATGACCTCAAGGCGCTTGATCGCACGGTTACGGCGTTGGCCTTGGGCCGTACGCAGTTCTTCCTTAAGCTGTTCAAGCTCACGCTCCACATCGATGTCCTGAAGCAGTCTTTTGACCGCCTCAGCACCCATGCCGGCATGGAAGCCGTAGCCGTATTTCTCACGATAGCTACGGTATTCCTTCTCAGAGAGAAGTTGTTTCTTCTCGAGCGGCGTATCACCAGGATCAGTAACAACGTAGCTCGCAAAGTAGATGATTTCCTCAAGGGAACGGGGCGACATATCAAGCGCCAGCCCCATCCGGCTTGGGATACCTTTGAAGTACCAGATATGGGATACCGGAGCGGCGAGCTCAATATGGCCCATCCGCTCACGGCGTACTTTAGCGCGAGTAACTTCAACGCCACAACGGTCGCAGACTACGCCTTTGTAACGAACGCGCTTATACTTGCCGCAATGGCATTCCCAGTCCTTAGTAGGACCAAAGATCTTCTCGCAGAAGAGTCCTTCTTTCTCTGGCTTGAGTGTCCTATAGTTAATGGTCTCCGGCTTCTTGACTTCTCCGCGGGACCAAGAGCGAATCTTCTCCGGCGATGCAAGGCCGATCTTCATGTACTCGAAGTTGTTCACGTCCAACAAGGAGCAACCCTCCTTAGTTCAAGTATGACTTATTCAGCGCCTGCTTCGGCGCCTTCAAGGTTAAGGTTCAGCTTATCGCCTGTGCCTTCGTCCTCGTCATCGATTTCCTTCATCTCGATCTCGTTCTCGTCCGCGTTGAGAATCTTCACGTCCATGCCGAGTGACTGCAGCTCCTTGATCAAAACCTTGAACGATTCCGGAACGCCTGGCTCCGGCACGTTCTCGCCCTTCACGATAGATTCGTACGTTTTCACCCGGCCGACAACATCGTCAGACTTGACCGTAAGAATCTCTTGCAAGGTGTAAGCCGCGCCATAAGCTTCAAGCGCCCATACCTCCATCTCCCCGAAACGTTGGCCGCCGAATTGGGCCTTGCCGCCGAGTGGCTGCTGCGTAACGAGAGAGTAAGGACCAGTGGAGCGAGCATGAATCTTGTCGTCGACCATGTGCGCCAGCTTGATCATATACATAACGCCAACCGTAACTTCGCGCTCGAAGCATTCGCCAGTACGGCCGTCGTACAGCACAGTCTTACCATTACGTTGAATTCCAGCCTCTTCCATCGCATCAAATACATCGTACTCACGCGCTCCGTCGAATACCGGTGTAGCAGCATGAATACCGAGGCGTTTGCACGCTAGGCCAAGGTGAACTTCAAGAACCTGACCGATGTTCATCCGGGAAGGTACGCCCAGCGGGTTAAGAACAACCTCAACTGGCGTTCCATCCGGCATGAAAGGCATATCTTCTTCCGGCAGGATGCGCGCGATGACACCTTTGTTACCGTGGCGTCCGGCCATCTTGTCACCTTCAGAGATTTTACGCTTCTGAGCGATGTAGGCACGTACTAGTTGGTTCACGCCAGGAGGCAGCTCGTCGCCGTTCTCGCGGGTGAAGACTTTGACGTCAACAACAATGCCGTCAGTACCATGCGGTACGCGCAGGCTTGTGTCGCGAACTTCGCGAGCCTTCTCACCGAAGATTGCATGCAGCAGACGCTCTTCCGCCGTCAGCTCCGTCACGCCCTTAGGTGTAACTTTGCCGACGAGGATGTCTCCTGCGCTGATTTCAGCACCGACGCGGATAATACCACGCTCGTCGAGATTTTTCAGCGCATCTTCGCCTACGTTCGGGATGTCGCGAGTAATCTCTTCTGGTCCAAGCTTCGTATCACGGGCTTCGGACTCATATTCTTCAATGTGGATGGACGTGTACACGTCTTCCTTCACGAGCTTTTCGCTGAGCAGGATAGCATCCTCATAGTTGTAGCCTTCCCATGTCATGAACGCGACGACGACGTTACGTCCCAAAGCAAGTTCGCCCTGCTCCGTGGACGGGCCGTCAGCTAGGATGTCGCCTTTCTTGACAATATCACCTTTACGGGCGAGCGGACGTTGGTTGATGCAAGTACCTTGGTTAGAACGAGTGAACTTATGAAGCTTGTGCTTCACCAGATCGCCATTCACCGGCTTGCCGTCCACGGTTTCGACGCGACGCACCCAGATTTCGTTGGAGGATACGCGCTCGATGACACCATCATGCTTGGAAACGATACAAACACCAGAGTCCTTAGCAGACTTATGCTCCATGCCTGTGCCGACAAGCGGCGCCTTCGGAATGAGCAATGGAACAGCTTGCCGCTGCATGTTGGATCCCATAAGCGCACGGTTGGAGTCATCGTTCTCGAGGAACGGAATGAGCGCCGTTGCGACGGATACAACCTGCTTCGGCGATACGTCCATGTAGTCGACGCGCTCGGTTGGCATAGTCAGGATGTTGTCAGCCTGTTTGTTGTAACGAACGACAACTTGATCGTCGACAAACTTGCTTTCCTCCGACAAGAGCGCGTTTGCTTGCGCGATGACATAGTTATCTTCTTCATCGGCAGTCAAATACGCGATTTGCTCGGTGACAATAGCTGTCTTAGGATCTACCCAGCGGTACGGAGTCTCAATGAAGCCGTACTCGTTGATGCGGGCAAAGCTGGACAAGGAGTTGATCAAACCGATGTTCGGTCCCTCCGGCGTCTCGATTGGACACATACGGCCATAGTGAGAGTGATGGACGTCACGGACTTCCATGCCGGCGCGCTCACGCGTCAAACCACCAGGTCCGAGTGCTGAAAGACGACGTTTGTGCGTAAGCTCAGCAAGTGGGTTCGTCTGATCCATGAACTGGGACAGCTGGGAAGAGCCGAAAAACTCCTTAATCGATGCGATGACCGGACGAATGTTGATCAATGCTTGTGGCGTGATCGCATTGGCGTCCTGGATCGACATCCTCTCACGTACGACACGCTCCATACGGGAGAGGCCGATACGGAACTGGTTCTGCAACAGCTCACCAACAGAGCGAAGACGACGGTTACCGAGATGGTCGATATCGTCCGTGCTACCTACCCCATGCAACAAGTTGATGAAGTAGTTGATCGACGCAATGATATCCGCAGGCGTAACATGCTTAACGGATTTGTCGATAACATCGTTGGAAATTACTTTGATAATTTTCCCATCTTCGTTAGGAGCGAATACACTGATCGTCTGAAGTGGGATACTACTTGCATCCATCACTCCACCCGCCACATGATGAATCTTACTGTTCAGCTTATCTTCCAGATGCGGAAGCAGATCGTCCAGCAAACGACGGTCGATCATTTGGCCAGCCTCAGCAAGAATTTCACCCGTATTCGTATCCACCAGCGTTTCAGCGAGACGTTGGTTGAACAGACGGTTTTTGATGTGAAGCTTTTTATTGATTTTATACCGGCCTACATTGGCCAGATCATAACGTTTCGGGTCGAAGAAACGAGCCACAAGCAGACTTTTCGCATTGTCCAAAGTCGGCGGCTCACCCGGACGAAGACGCTCATAGATTTCGATCAGAGCTTTCTCTGTCGAGTCCGTGTTGTCTTTGTCCAGCGTGTTCTTGATATACTCGTCCTGTCCGAGCAAGTCCAAAATTTCGGCATCTGTTCCGAAGCCGAGCGCGCGAAGAAGTACCGTTACCGGAATCTTCCGGGTACGGTCGATACGCACGTAGATAATGTCCTTAGCGTCGGTTTCCAGCTCCAGCCATGCACCACGGTTTGGAATAACCGTAGCCGTGTAGTTACGCTTGCCGTTTTTGTCGACTTTCGTGCTGAAGTACACGCTGGGTGAGCGTACCAATTGGCTGACGATGACGCGTTCTGCACCATTAATAATGAAGGTGCCCGTATCCGTCATCAGCGGAAAATCGCCCATGAACACTTCCTGTTCCTTGACCTCGCCAGTTTCCTTGTTAAGGAGCCTTACCTTAACGCGCAGCGGCGCGGCATACGTAACGTCGCGTTCTTTTGACTCATCAACCGAATACTTCGGCTCTCCGAGACTGTAATCGATAAATTCCAACGAAAGATTTCCCGTGAAGTCCTGAATTGGCGAAATATCCTGGAACAATTCCAGAAGATCGCTCTCCAGAAACTTCCCGTAAGACTTTTGTTGGATTTCAATCAAGTTCGGAACCTCGAGCACTTCGTGAATCCGGTTATAGCTCCTACGCGTGCGTCGACCATACTGAACAAGTTGTCCTGCCAACTTAACCTCACCCCTCATGTCTGCTTCTCAGCTTGATAAGCGCACTCATACCTAGACCGCACAGCCCGTTTCCACAGGCCGTTCCTTAAAAACACGGATCGCTGTGGCAAATAAAGAAAAGCCCTTATCGAATAGGGTTCGAAAAAAGAGCATGCTTCCGGCCTGAAACCTCGGCCTCTCCACAGATGAGCCACCGTGAGAGAGACGGTCTCCTATCATGTAATTTTGCCCAAAATCTAAACATTATACGTCAAAAACCATATTTGTATGCATCGAGCATCAAATAAATAATTCTTGACATTTTAGCGGACTAAAGAGAATCCACCTATTTTAATGCTGACATTTCATAATAATAACACAACCGAGAAATCGAGTCAACAAAAATGAGAAAATAGTCTCTTTTCAATTCAAAAGCTTACTTCTGAGGCGTTTCTGCCTTAATAGCCTTGAAAATCCGGAATCCTTTATCTTTGCCGACTTCAATCACTTTACCAAACAGCCCCTGCAGTTTGGCTTCTGCCGATGGCGCTCCTTGCTTCTTTTGTATAACGACCCACATACTCCCGCCAGGTCGCAGCAACGTAGCACCTTCTTCAAAAATCCGATGTACAACCGCTTTGCCGGCTCGAATCGGCGGATTGGTCAGTATAATATCAAAGGTCTCCGTCCCAACAGACTCGTATAAATCGCTCTGACGAATGTCTGTATTGGTAATACCATTGCGTCGTGCATTCTCCGTTGCTAGCTCAATTGCACGTTCATTGATGTCGAGCATAACAACTTTCCCGCGAGGGGCGAGCTGAGCCGCCGTCAGTCCGATTGGTCCGTAACCGCAGCCAACATCCAAAATTCGATCAGACTCTCCGATCTGCATTTGCTCGATCAAAAAACGGCTGCCGTAATCGATACCTCCTTTGGAGAAAACTCCATTATCGGTCAGGAAGCGAAAGGCGAAGCCGCGAAGCTTCGTTTCATGCTCCTGCCGGTTCTCATGCACACCAGGCTTTCTGGAATAGTAGTGATCCGACATTGCCTTCCCTCCATTTTCTGCTTCCCTTGCATAGACAGAGAACCCCTTGGAGCCGGAGCGGTTCCAAGGGGTTCCAGTATGGCCAAGGCAGATATTACTTAACTTCTACAGCTGCGCCGGCTTCTTCCAGCTTCGCTTTCAGAGCTTCTGCATCTTCTTTGGATACTTTTTCTTTGATTGCTTTTGGAGCGTTGTCTACAACTTCTTTTGCTTCTTTCAGGCCAAGACCTGTCAGTTCGCGAACAACTTTGATGACGTTGATTTTGGAAGCGCCAGCGCTTGTCAGAATTACGTCAAACTCGGATTGTTCTTCAGCTTCTGCAGCGCCGCCGCCAGCAGCTACAACTGTAGGTGCAGCAGCTGTTACGCCGAATTCTTCTTCGATTGCTTTTACAAGATCGTTCAGTTCCAGAACGTTCATGCCTTTGATGGCTTCAAGAATTTGCTCTTTGCTCATGGTTGAACCTCCATTAGGTTTTTAGTTTTTTTTTGGATTTATCCCATTCCGGCTACGCCGGAATACATTTGTTTTTAGGCTGTTCGCACTCTAAGCCGAGCATAAAGGCGAACCTGCGATAAAAACCTTAAGCTTGCGCCTCTTGCTTTTCGGACACAGCTTTGACCGCGAGGGCAAAGTTGCGCATAGGAGCTTGAAGGACGCTGAGGAGCATGGACAGAAGACCGTCGCGGGACGGCAGTTCAGCCAGTGCTTTGATTTGGGCCGCATCAACAACTTGACCTTCCAGGACGCCGCCTTTAACTTTCAGAGCGTCGTTTTTCTTAGCGAAGTCGTTGATGATCTTTGCAGGAGCTACCACGTCGTCGCCGCCGAAGGCGATCGCCGTTGGTCCCGTCAGAACCTCGTTCAGAGCCGCCATTTCAGCGGATTCCGTCGCACGACGAACGAGAGAGTTCTTCAGAACTTGGAACTCGATGCCCGCTTCGCGAAGCTGCTTACGCAGTTCCGTTACTTGAGCAACGTTAAGTCCACGGTAGTCTGCTACGACCGTAGTCGTGCTAGCTTTAAGCTTAGCGGAGATTTCATCCACTTGCTGTTGCTTAGACTCGATTACTTTTGTATTTGCCATTTGTGTACACCTCCCGTAGTAGTATCTCTTGCATCCTTCGATCGGTCGACCTTCAACCTGCAGGTGCATGTATAAAGGCCTCCGCCAAGACAGCGAAGGCCATGATCCGTTTACGAGAAACGTTTATCATAACACCTCGGTAGGAAAATTAAGCCGCAAGGGCACCTACTGTCTTAGGCATGCGTGTTCTAAAGTTGGAATCGCAGCTCTTAGCGGAATACGGAAACGTTGACGCGAGCGCCAGGTCCCATTGTCGAAGATACAGCGATGTTTTTCAGGTAAATCCCTTTGGCGGATGCCGGCTTCGCACGGTTCAAAGCGTCCATAAGAGCTTTGAGGTTCTCGTTCAGCTTTTCAGCATCGAACGATACTTTACCGATTGGAGCATGGATTTGACCTGCACGGTCAAGACGGTATTCGATCTTACCGGCTTTAATCTCCTGAACAGCCTTCGTCACGTCGAACGTTACCGTACCGGCTTTAGGGTTAGGCATAAGGCCTTTACCACCGAGAATACGTCCGAGTTTGCCGACTTCAGCCATCATGTCAGGTGTAGCCACGCAGACATCGAATTCGAACCAGCCTTGTTGAATTTTGTTGATCATATCTGCATCGCCAACAAAGTCAGCACCTGCAGCTTCGGCTTCCTTCGCTTTTTCGCCTTTAGCGAATACGAGGACGCGCTTAGTTTTACCAGTTCCGTGCGGCAGTACAACGACGCCACGAACGGCTTGGTCTTGTTTCCGCGGGTCAACGCCCAGACGGACTGCCACTTCGACGGACTCGTCGAATTTGGCGGATGCAGCTTTTTTCACGAGCTCGATTGCTTCAGCCGGCTCGTAAGTCGCTTCGCTATTGATCAGCTTAGCAGCTTCTTGGTATTTCTTGCCTTGCTTTGCCATAATGAACTTCCTCCTCATGTGGTAAATAGCGGACCCACTGCAGCGCAGCGGTTCCTCCCACAGCAAAACCGGGGGTTTTACTCAGGGCGGCGCTTGCTCAGCGCCGACTAGATCGGCATTAGTCGACGATCGTAACGCCCATGCTGCGGGCTGTTCCTTCGACCATGCGCATTGCAGCTTCTACGGATGCAGCGTTAAGATCCTGCATTTTTTGTTCCGCGATCTCGCGAACCTTGGAACGGTTAACCGTAGCGACTTTCTTCTTGTTCGGTTCACCGGAACCCTTCTCGATGCCTGCTGCTACGCGGAGCAGTACGGCAGCTGGAGGAGTCTTAGTCTCGAACGTGAAGGAGCGGTCTTCAAATACGGTGATGACAACCGGGATGATCAGGCCAGCCTGGTCTGCCGTACGCGCATTGAATTCTTTACAGAACGCCATGATGTTGACGCCTGCTTGACCGAGTGCAGGACCGATTGGCGGAGCCGGGTTGGCTTTGCCAGCTGGAACTTGCAGCTTGACCAGTTTAATGACTTTTTTAGCCATGAGTTACACCTCCTGCGAGCAAACTAGTAACCTGACGCGAATTAACGCGCCCGCTTCCGAAAAGACTTTCGAAAGCCAGAAACAACCGGTTCATTATACCTTTTCGACCTGAGTGTAGTCAAGTTCAACAGGGGTTTCCCGTCCGAACATATTGACATGCACTTTTAGTTTGTTTTTGTCGAACTGAATTTCTTCAATGACACCAACAAAATTGGCGAACGGACCTACGGTCACGCGCACAGTTTCTTTGAGCTCGAATTCCATCTTCGGCTTAGGCTCGGACATTCCCATATGATTGAGAATGGCGTCTACTTCTTCTGGAAGCAGTGCCGTTGGCTTGGATCCGGAACCGGTCGAGCCTACAAATCCTGTTACGCCAGGCGTATTGCGAACGACATACCACGAATCATCGGTCTGAATCATTTCTACCAGGACGTAGCCCGGATAGACTTTGCGCATGACCGTTTTCTTCTTGCCGTCCTTGTTCACGATCTCTTCTTCCATAGGAACAAGCACTCGGAAGATTTTGTCTTCCATGCCCATAGATTCAACACGGCGCTCGAGGTTGGCTTTCACCTTGTTCTCATAGCCCGAGTAAGTATGAACCACATACCATTGTTTTTCCATCCCAATCCACCTTTGGACCCTTCTTAAACGATCAGTTCAACCAGTTTAGAGATCCCGATGTCAAGAAGCCAAAAGTAAATCGTCACAAACACGATCGTAACAAGAACAACGATCGTATAGCTTGTTAACTCTTTACGGTTTGGCCAGCGTACTTTCTTAAGCTCAGCCCAACTGTCTGCGAAGAACTCAAATGTTGTTCCGAAGTTTCGCTTGATCTTTGCAAGGAAAGCCACCTGAACCCACCTCCATGACTATCTCGTCTCGCGGTGAGGAGTATGCTCGTTGCAATACTTGCAGAACTTCCTCATCTCCATACGGTCGGGGTGATTACGCTTGTTCTTGGTGTTGGTGTAGTTACGTTGCTTGCAGTTCGTGCAAGCAAGCGTGATGATAACCCGCATTATAGGTCACCTCCAGATCTCAAAATAGTACAAGCCGACAACGTGCGAACGGACTCAAAAAGGCCTCAGGGCCTAATCCGAGTCACTCTAAGTACCTTATCATACGGGATTCTCGCATGTCAATGCAATTCCATGAGGTCAAAAAGTCCGGGAGACCGCGCCGCAAGCGAAAAAACAGGCTTAGGCAGTACTTGAACGCCGCATGTTGGCGAATGCCGAATCGAGCACAACTTGTCGAGATGTACTGCTTTTCTGAACGGCTTTGGCACCCGCTTACCGGCATCGGGTTCGGAAGCGGGCAGCAAATCACTAGAGAAACCATTCTCTATTGGAATCAGTATAGCCCTTTTCAAAGACTTCTAAAACTGCAGTTGAATAGGCGGCGTTAAGGTTCAAAGCCCTTGAGTGTAAAAAAAAGACCCCGAAGGGTCCCAGTGACAGAATCGCCGATTCACTAGATGCTTACATTGCGAAGCTCCAGGTATTTCTCCAGCTTGCGTTTAACACGCTGAAGCGCATTGTCGATGGACTTCACATGGCGGTCCAAGTCGACGGCAATTTCCTGGTACGAACGTCCGTCCAGGTACAACATTAACACCTTGCGCTCAAGATCGCTCAGAATCTCGGACATCTTGTCCTCAAGACCGACGAACTCTTCCTTATTGATCATCAACTCTTCCGGATCGCTTACACGAGTGCCACAAATGACATCAAGCAACGTACGATCGGAATCTTCATCGTAGATAGGCTTGTCAAGAGAAACATAGGAATTCAGCGGAATATGCTTCTGCCGTGTAGCCGTCTTGATCGCAGTAATGATCTGCCGGGTGATGCAAAGCTCGGCGAAAGCCTTGAAGGATGCCAGCTTGTCCCCCCTGAAATCTCGGATGGACTTGTATAGACCGATCATACCCTCTTGAACAATGTCTTCCCTGTCGGCGCCGATCAGGAAGTAAGAACGAGCCTTAGCTCTAACAAAGTTCCGGTATTTGTTGATCAGATACTCCAGCGCTTCGCTATCGCCTATGCGCACCGCCTCGACGATGTCCTCATCCGTCCGGCAGTCATAATCATGCGTACTCCATTCTCTGAGGTCGATGCTCACAAACTATCCCTCCGGCCTGCAAAGCGTGCACAGCTAGTCTATTAGGTAATGCTGAAACCGGTCAAAATTGCCAAAAATGAATAAGCCAAGTATACAAGACCTCTCTTGACATCGTCAATGCAAACGAGCGTTCTATATCCAATAATAAATACTATAACTGGATACAGATGGGTTGAAATCGCTTTTTTGGCGGCAATTAAACTGACATAATTGTAACACAATTGTGAACTTACTGGCCTCGGCGCATCCGTTCCAGCTTCATTCGCGCCTCCAAGCTCAAGTTTCCGTCAATCGAATTGCGTCCGCGCGGCTTCTCCTCGCGAAGTGATCGGGCAATCTGTTGACGATTTTGATCCAATTCTAGCTTCAGCTCACGTGCGGACAGACGCAGCGCTCCCTTGCCGAAGGCAACATGCTGCTCCACCGAGTCCGAAGTGGCTACATAAATGCTTCGGCTGCGTTTACGTAACTCACCTGCAAGTCGCTCTATGCATTCATCGGCTGTTTCCTTCTCTTTTGTGAACACTACTGTGATTTTGTACTGTTTGTAAGCGGAGCGGCTGCCGGCCACTTGGTAAGCGTCAAACACCACGTAGACCTGCATTCCTGTATAACCCTGATAATCGGCTAGCAAATCAAGGAGTTTCTCTCTCGCCTCTTCGAGATTTGTCTCCTTCAAACGCTCCAGCTCAGGCCACGCTCCGATAATGTTGTAGCCGTCCACCAACAGGACGTCCGGCTGACGAGCCATCGCCGGCTAAAGGCTTCTGCGTTGCCGGACGACCTCGTACATAAGTACACCGGCAGCCACAGAGGCATTCAAGGAATTCAGCTGGCCGAGCATCGGCAGCTTCACCAAAAAATCGCATTTTTCGCGAATCAGCCTGCCCATGCCCTTGGCCTCGTTCCCGATCACAAGCGCAAGCGGCAGATTGAAGTCCGTACGATATACGTCCTGGCTGGCACTGACGTCAGCTCCGGCGATCCAGATGCCTTCCTGCTTCAACGTCTCTATCGTCTGTGCCAAGTTAGTGACGCGTGCAACGGGTACATGCTCCGCTGCTCCAGCGGATGTTTTCCAGACCGTTGCAGTGAGGCCAGCGGCGCGCCGCTTCGGAATGATGACACCATGCACACCCGTACATTCGGCAGTCCGCAGAATCGAGCCAAGGTTATGCGGATCCTCGATCTCATCCAAAATGAGCAACAACGGCGTTTCACCACTTGCCTTAGCCCGCGCTAGCAGCTCGTCCAATTCCGCATAGCGGTATGCGGCCGCTTGGGCAACTACGCCTTGATGGGCAACACCGAGGCCGAGCTGGTCCAGTCGCCGTTTATCGACAAATTGCACGACAAGACCGGCACTTTTCGCCTCTGCCAGAATTGGCGCCACCGACGGTTTCTGCACCGTGTCGGCAATCCATATTTTATTAAGCTCGCGGCCGGAGCGGAGCGCTTCGAGAACGGGATGTTTACCTGCAATCCAGTCCTGCCCTTGCTCCTCCTCTTGAATATCGTTTTGAGTTGTTTTGTTATTGGCCATGCTTGGTCTCCTTCTGGCGGTCTTCGTCTACTGTTGCGAATACAACCGCCGTCAATTCCCGAATCCTTTCGGTCCGGCCCTTATAATATAAAAATCCGATCAGGCATTCCATCGCGGTTGCCAGACGGTAATCATGCGGATCCGCGTTGCGCGGAGGCTGTCCGGACTTGGTGTTGCGCCCGCGGCGCACCACATCCTGCTCCTCTTCACTCAGCATCGGCGACCAAAGCTCCAACCAGCGGCGCTGCGCCTTCGCGCAGACGATGCTAGTCGCCGCGCGATGCAACTGGTTCGGCTTCAGCTTCTCTCCGGCGACGAGATGCTGGCGAACCAACAGCTCGAATACAGCATCTCCGGTGTAAGCCAGTACAACAGGGTTCAAAAACTCCGGTTGCTTGGAGGGCGGCTCAAAGGGCAGCGATTGAAAGACTGCCCCGGTTGGCGAGGCGGCCCCCTCCGTTCCTAACGGGGCAGGTCCAGCCTGGTCATTTTCCACTGCCTCTACCACCGGCCCAGTCTGCCGCTGGTCCTCTACCGACGGTTCCTTCGCTGACTCGCTCATTTGCGCCTCCAGCGGATGCCCTGCGGGGTATCCTCTAGCAAAATGCCTTGCTCCGCCAGTAAATCGCGAATTTCGTCGGCACGCTTCCAATTCTTCTCCGAGCGCACCTTGATGCGTTCGGCGATGAGTGCGTCAACTTCCGCATCCAGCAAGCCAGCGGCTGCATCAACCGTCGGAAGCAACCCGAGCACCCCGTTCAGCGAATCCATCAATCCCAGGACGGCGTCGATCGATTGCGCCGCTACAATCGGCTGCTTGAGCAGTTGGTTCGCTTCCGCCACTAGTTCGAACAGCACCGTGATTGCATCCGGCGTATTGAAGTCGTCATCCATTTTGGCGGTGAAGCGCAGCTTCAGCTCTTGCAGACGCGCGTCTAGCGACGCATCACCGGAAGCTGGCTCATAGCGCAAGGCGCCAATTGGCGCATCCTCTACTGGGTGCCAGCCTGCGGCATGCGAACCGTCAGGGGATACCGCAGCTAACCGGTGCTCCAGGTTGACGCGGCAGTTGGCGATGCGCTCCACGCTGCCGAGCGCCTGCTCTACCGTATCGTCGCTGAAGTTCAGCGGCGCGCGGTAATGGCCGGAGAGCATGAAGTACCGGATCGCCTCCGGCTTGATACGCTTCAGCAGCTCGTGGACGGTGATGCCGTTGCCGAGCGATTTCGACATTTTCTGATTGTCGATGTTGATGAAGCCGTTATGCATCCAGTAGTTAGAAAGCGGCTTGCCGGTCAACGATTCTGACTGAGCGCACTCGCATTCATGATGCGGGAACTGCAAGTCGTTGCCGCCGCCGTGAATGTCCAGCGTATCGCCAAGGTACTTGCGCGCCATAGCCGAGCACTCGATGTGCCAGCCAGGACGGCCCGGTCCCCAAGGGCTCTCCCAGCTGATTTCGCCAGGTTTTGCGCTTTTCCACAATACGAAGTCCTGCGGATCTTCCTTGCGTTCGTCAATACCGATACGGATACCGAGCTGAAGCTCCTCCATATTCTGATGCGACAGTTGACCGTAATTCGCGAATGACTTGGTGCGGAAATAAACGTCACCGGCACTCGGATAAGCAGCCCCTTGAGCTACCAGTTCTTCGATGAAGGTGATAATCTCTGAAACATGCTCTGTAACGCGCGGATTGCGGGTCGCCCGCTTCACGCCGAGCCCTTCCGTATCCTCATAAAATGCCGCGATGAACCGCTCCGCTACATCAGGCACGCTCGTGCCGAGCTGTTCCGCCTTGCGGATCAGCTTGTCGTCGACATCCGTGAAGTTGACGAGATAATCGACTTCATACCCGATCGCTTCCAAATACCGTCTAGATACGTCGAAAAAGATCGCAGGACGCGCGTTTCCGATATGGATGTAGTCGTATACGGTCGGACCGCAGACATACATCTTTACTTTACCCGGTTCTTGAGGAATAAACGCTTCCTGCTTCCGGCTCATTGTATTGTAGATTTGCAGACTCATCGTTACAGTTCGCCTCCACCTACCGGCATCTTAACCGGTTGCTGCTCTGAGGGCTCCCGCTCCGCTACACTGCTCTCGCGCAGCGAATTCACTTCGGCCCTCAGGGTATTGATTTCATTTTGCATGCTTCGGAACATCTCGATGACAGGATCGGGCAGCTGCGTGTGATCAAGCCGATCACCCACACGTTGTCCGTTGCGCTTGACGATACGACCGGGATTGCCCACAACGGTGCTGTTATCCGGTACTTCGCGTAGAACGACGGAGTTGGAGCCGATATTGCAATTTTCCCCGACACGGAATGAGCCAAGCACCTTGGCTCCGGACCCAATGACCACATTGCTGCCGATTGTCGGGTGCCGCTTGCCCTTCTCTTTGCCGGTTCCCCCCAGCGTCACGCCTTGGTAAATAACCACATCATCGCCGATCTCGCATGTTTCCCCAATGACCACACCCATGCCGTGATCGATGAACAACCGATTGCCGATTCTCGCTCCAGGATGGATTTCAATTCCCGTCATAAATCGGCTTACCTGAGAAACGATACGCGCCAGCGTGTAAAACTTCCGCTTGAACAGCATATGCGCAACCCGGTGCGCCCAGATCGCATGCAGGCCGGAATAGGTAAATACGACCTCGAACATGCTGCGCGCGGCGGGATCGTTGTCGAACACCGCACGAATATCGGACTTAATATGTCGTAACATGTTTTTCGCCCCCCCATTTGGGCATATATGCAAGACAATACGGCTTCGCCGGTCCTTCGACGATGTCCGTATGTGAATGAATTACGAGAATGTTATCCATAGGGATAAATACTCTCGTATGAAAAAAAGCCTCCGCAGCCATAGGGCTGCAGAGGCGTCATTCACGCGGTTCCACTCTGCGGTACAGGGCCATCCGAGGCAACCGGCTCCACCGCGTGTCGGCGATATTAAATCGATCGCCTGTGGGTAAACCGGCCGAACGGAAAACGGCCCTGTCTCATATGGCCTGTAACGCGGCCGGACGTTGCCGCCTACCCCTGCGTCAGCTCTTGTCTTGGCCGGAACGAGGGTTCCGGGAGCGTTCACAGGATCGGAGCAAAGCTCACAGGTGCATTGGACGCGCCGTCGGAATGGACATCTCGCAGCCAGTCGGCAATCGGCGCTGTGCATGCTTGCATAGGCCGGATGCGTGACGGATGTCCTCTCTGCTATCCCGGATATGGCGTTCCTCTCCTGCTCAAAGCCTGTCAATTTCGATCAGCATGTGCCTGAATTACATCTAGTATAACCCAAAAGCGGCAAAGTGCAAGGAGCGGCGCAGACGTTGGGCTCTAGCTACGAGCGAGCGGCGAGCCAGGATGGACGAGCCGACTCTGCTTTAGCCTTGCAGCCGAGCGCGCAGCCGTGCGGCTACCTTTTCGCTGCCAAGCAGCACGATCGTGCGGTTCAGGTCGGAGCCATGTGTTTGACCGGTAATGGCGGCGCGGATCGGCATGAACAGCGCTTTGCCTTTGCAGCCGGTTTCCTTTTGGACCGACTTGATGAGCGCCTTCACACTATCTTCGTTCCAAGCTTCAGGCTCCAGCGTTTCCAGTCCTGCGAGGAAAGCCGACAAAACCTGCGGAACGGTCTCTTCCGCCAGTACTTCGCGAGCTTCCGCCTCATCCTCGAAAGATTCCAGGAAGAACAGCTCGGTCAGCTCCACGATTTCCGCTCCCCAGCGCAGCTTGTCGCGGTACAGGTCAATTAAGCTAGTGACCCATTCGCGCTCCCGCGCGTCCGGCTCTCCGCTGACACGGCCAGCCTTTTGCAAATGGGGCAGACATAGATCGACAAGACGCGGCAGATCCAGCTTTTTGATATATTCATTGTTCATCCAGGCCAGCTTGGTCGTGTCGAACACGGCTGGACTGCGGCTGAGGCGCGCAGAATCGAATACTTCCACTAGTTCCTCACGAGTGAACAGCTCCTGCTCGCCCTCCGGCGACCAGCCGAGCAAAGCGATGAAGTTGAACAACGTCTCCGGCAAATAGCCGAGCTGCTCGTATTGCTCGATGAATTGAATGATCGACTCATCGCGCTTGCTAAGCTTTTTGCGCTGCTCGTTGACGATAAGCGTCATATGAGCGAACAACGGCGGCTCCCAGCCGAGAGCTTCATAGATCATCAGTTGACGCGGTGTATTGGAGATATGATCCTCGCCCCGCAGCACATGGGAGATACGCATCTCATGGTCGTCAACCGCTACTGCGAAGTTGTAGGTCGGGATTCCGTCTTTTTTCACGATGACAAAATCGCCCGTCTCCTTCGTATCGATGCTGATCGTACCTTTGACCATGTCGTTCCAGGTGTAAGTACGGTCCTCTGGAACACGGAAACGAATGCTTGCGACGCGGCCTTCCGCCTCAAACGCAGCCTCCTGCTCCGGCGTCAAATTCCGGTGACGGCCCGAGTAGCGCGGCGTCTCTCCGCGTGCCGTCTGCTCCTCGCGCTCCTGCTCAAGCTCTTGCTCCGTGCAGTAGCAGCGGTACGCAAGTCCTTGGTCCAACAATTGCTGCCAATAGGCGTTGTAGATGTCGAGACGCTCCGTTTGGCGATAGGGGCCGTAACCCCCACCGATGTCAACGCTCTCGTCCCACGTAATGCCAAGCCAATTCATGAACTTAAGCTGGCTTTCCTCGCCACCGGCTACATTGCGCTTCACATCCGTATCCTCGATGCGGACGATAAACTTGCCGCCTTGCCTGCGAGCATATAAATAATTGAACAGAGCCGTGCGCGCGTTGCCGATATGCAGATGACCCGTCGGGGACGGGGCGTAGCGGACGCGGACCTCCTGATTAGCTTGTGCCATGGGTAGTCTTTCCTCCTTGAGCAATTGCAAAAAATGGTCGATAAGCCAAATAAGTGCCTCTGATCATAGCATATTCTTGACAAGGCAGACAACCGCTTGAGCCGCGATGCCCTCGCCCCTGCCAGGGAAACCGAGCTTCTCCGTTGTTGTCGCTTTTACATTCACCTGATCCTGCGTCGCTTCCAGTGCTTGGGCGATTATTGCAGCCATTGCCGGAATATACGGCGCCATTTTAGGCGCTTGTGCGATGATCGTGCAGTCCAGATTGCCGAGGCGGTAGCCGCGCTCTTTGATCAGCGCCCATACATGCTCTAGCAGCTTCAGGCTGTCTGCGTCCTTGAACGCAGGATCCGTATCGGGAAAATGCTTGCCGATGTCGCCCAACGCCAGTGCGCCGAGCAGAGCATCGGCAATCGTGTGGAGCAGCACATCCGCATCGGAATGGCCGAGAAGACCTTTTTCATAGGGAATGGTCACACCTCCGATGATACAAGGGCGCCCCTCCACTAGCTGATGCACGTCAAAGCCTTGTCCTATCCGAATCATATCTTGCTTCCCCTCTCCCGCTGTTCCAAAAGGAATTCCGCATAGGGAAGATCCTCTGGCGTTGTAATCTTGATGTTCGTATATTCACCCTCAGCGACCGATACCGAATCGCCAAGACGCTCGACCGCCATCGCATCATCGGTGCCGAGGAAGCCGTCGCGCAGCGCCTGGTCATGCGCCTCCAACAGCCGGACACGGCGAAAAGCTTGCGGCGTTTGGATCGCCCACAAGCTTCTCCGGTCTGGCGTCGCCGTGATGACGCCGCCCTCGTCCACCTGCTTAATCGTGTCCTTGACCGGCACGGCCAGTACGGCCGCTCCCGTCTCCTCGGCCCGCTGCAGGCAGAGGCGCACAGTATTGGCCGTTACGAGCGGCCGCACGCCGTCATGGACTAGCGCCCACTCCGATCGCAGCCCGGTCATGCCGAGCCGCACGGAATGCTGTCGCTCGCTGCCGCCCTCCAGCACCGCCGTCACCTTAGACAAGCGATAAGAGCGGCACCATTCCCGGCACCGCTCCACATCGTCCGCTCCCGTCACGAGCACGATCTCCCCAATCTCCTCCATACTCTGGAACAGCTCCAATGTATGGATCAGCACGGGCTTGCCGCGCAGCTCCAGGAACTGCTTGCTCTCGGCAGTGCCCATGCGCGTACCGCGTCCGGCGGCGACGATGACCGCGCCCCAGCGAGGCTTGTCCATATCGTCGACGTGTAGACGTTCCTTACTCGTTGTCAATCCGCTCACATCCCGCTGTAACGTTTATCTCCCTATCATAACCCGTTACAGCGCTTTTTCCAACAGCTTCGGCTTCGCGAAAATCATCCGTCCCGCCGATGTTTGCAGGACGCTCGTCACGAGCACCTCCATCGTCAAGCCGATGTACTCACGGCCGCCTTCCACGACGATCATCGTACCATCATCAAGGTAGGCAACACCTTGGCCATGCTCTTTGCCGTCCTTGATAATTTGCACGACGATCTCCTCGCCAGGCAGCACAACCGGCTTGACCGCATTCGCCAAGTCGTTGATGTTGAGCACGGACACGCCTTGCAGCTCACATACTTTGTTCAGGTTGAAGTCATTGGTCAGCACCTTGCCGCGCAGCACCTTGGCGAGCTTTACAAGCTTGCTGTCCACCTCGCTGATCTCATCAAAGTCGCCCTCGTAAATCATCACCTTCACATCGAGCTCTTTTTGGATCTTATTAAGGATGTCCAGGCCGCGACGACCGCGATTGCGCTTCAGCAAATCCGATGAATCCGCAATATGCTGCAGCTCCTCCAGCACGAATTCCGGGATAACGAGCGTACCTTCAATGAATCCTGTTTTGCAGATGTCCGCGATGCGGCCATCAATGATGACGCTGGTGTCCATAATTTTATGCTCTTCAAAATTAACGGGCTCAACCTTTTCCGGCTCCGGTAAAGCCTTTGGCTGCAACAGCATCTGAAGCCCTTCGGACAGTTCCTCTTTCTTGCGGATGCCGACCATCAAGCCGACATAACCTAGGCCGAGCGTCAGCAGCGCTGGCACGATCATCGCCGCCGATTCCGGTAGACGAGATACGGACGGATACAAAAGTGCTGAGAGCACAAGACCTGCGGTCAAGCCTGCGGCTCCGGCCAGCAAATCCGCCGCTGGCAGCTCGGCTGCGCGACGTGCGCCTTCGCCAAGCAGCTTCTGGGCGCGGCCGGCGAGCGCGGTTGCCACAAGCAGTCCGCAGAATGCACCAACAGCCAAGCCAGTGTAATAGCCGAATGAGCCGTAACCCCCGGCAAGCGGGCTATAACTGCCCAGTCCAACCGGTAGGGAGCCCCCCGACCCGATACCCACCTGAGAGCCTAGCATACCGCCAAATACAAGTCCAAGTAATTGCAGAATACGTTTAACCATATCGATTTTGCCACCTCCATTAGCCAGTATGTTCCAATTTCACGGCGGCTAAACCGCATGGAACCTGAACATTTTGACTGAGAGCAAGACATATGGAAGCTTTCTTTCCCGGCGGCTGTTACCAATGTGCCACATAGACTCATGAAGGATTTCTCATAAAGCCTAATTCGCTTTTGTATTCCGTAGAAGCCAAGCTTATAATAGCTCTATACGATGACAAAATTGCGAAAGAGGTGGGTTCATGAGCGCCCCAACGCTTAACGATTTTCAGCAGCAAGTATCGGAATTGCTTCTGCGTCACCGCAGCGTACTTGATGTACTGTCCAAATTCGGCCAGGCCGGTGCAGCCGTAAATCGTGCGGTTGCCAAAGCTGTTACCGAGTGTGGCTGCATCGAGATACAAGCCGTTAAACAGCCATATTCAGATGATCCTGAGCTGGAAACAGCCAAGCGACTGCTGGAAACCCACATGGACGGTGCTGTCTGCGAAAACTGCCGCGACGTTCTGAAGGCAGAACTGGGCCGCAACCTTTTTTATATGTCCGCTCTTTGCAATTTGCTGGAAATCGATTTGGACGAAGTTATTGAGGCCGAGTCCGCCAAATGCTCCACACTGGGCGTATTTAATCTGACTTAAATCAAAGCTCCCGCTCGCTGGATCGCGACTCTATTGGCATCCATGTGTCGGGTTTTACAAAAAAAGATCGCGCCCCTTCCTTGTCAGGGGTTCGCGATCTTTTTTAACTAAACATCTAAGTGTTCCTTGCTGCGAATCGGCTTAAAGAAAGTTCCGATCATCGCCACCATGAGAAAAGAAGCGTTAGAAAAAAGAAGCTGTAATGATTAAATAGAATGTCATTGTAATGAATGGAATAGACATACTCTCGAAAATGAAGAGCCTGTACCTTTCCCACCACATTTCTGCAAAAACCTTAAATGAGCACAAGCTTGATATAGAAACTAAAAACAACAGAACTACTATACGAACAACGAAAGAGCTGGATTTCCATTTGCACTCTCGTCATTTTCACTTGGGTACATGGAATAAATAAAACTGCACATCGCGAGATTCAGCAATTCAGCAATATAGCCATAAAAAAACAGTGCAGCTTTAAGTACGATCATCACCTCTAAGAAAGGCAGGAAATTTATGAATGAACGCTGGGAGTGTTATGAACCTGGAAGTTATGCCATACTAGCGCGTGTTGGCGGAGCTGAAATACTAGATGAGATTATTGAACATCATGAACTCAATTACGTGGGCGAAGAGAAGCTCTCCATTTATTTAGATTTATTTCAGTACGAAATCGAGATTCAAAGTAGTTTAAAGGAAAGGATACCGTTTCATAAGAGGATGGAATACTATTACGAAACAAAAGGATATAATTTTAATCTTAGCCATTAATTATAAATATCCGTAAAGCTGCGGTATGCCATTTCTCCCTATGTCCTAGATAAAAAAGGCAATCCCCCGGCATAAGCCGGACAGGATTGCCGTTTTAATTTGAGGAATCTAAACGCTGCGTTTCGAGCGACGCTCCTCGTCGCCCTTGGCGCGGCGGCTGCGACGACGGAGACGTCCGTGAACATTAACGTTTTTTTTTAGGCCATAGAGTGCGTAGATCAGCAGCGGCACGAAAATGATCTTGCTAAGCTGATCCGGGAATGCGACACCAAGCGCGATTGCAATTCCTACGACGATCGGGATACTCCAGATCGCACTCTTCGGCAGGCCGAACTTTTTAAAGTTCGGGTACTTCACGGTGCTGACCATAAGCAGCGCCAAAGCCAGCGTGCTCGCCATGAGCACCCAAGGCTGGATATCCTTGTAGAACAGCGCTAGCGTAGCCAGTATGCCGCCGGCAGCCGGAATCGGCAGCCCGACGAAGTAACCTGGAATACCGCTGATCACGTTGAAGCGGGCCAGACGGAGCGCACCACAGATCGGGAAGATCGCTGTTACGATCCATGAAGCTGCATCCGAGTTAAGATCCTGGAATGCTACCACATACATGATGAACGCTGGAGCCACTCCAAAAGAAATGACATCCGATAAAGAATCAAGCTCTTTGCCAAACTCACTTGTAACACCTAGCGCGCGGGCAACCCGCCCATCGACGCCGTCCAGCAGCATAGCGACAATGACCATCATCGCCGCCATCTCCGGTTTATCATTGAACACGAGAATGATCGCTACAATCCCGAGAAACAGGTTTCCTATTGTAAAAAGATTCGGTAATGATTTTGCAAACACTCTGGTACCACCTCATCTCTACTATGCCCGTCGAAGCTAGAACTCAGGCATGGAATATTTTCCACCTTCATCCATTTGAGCCGAATGGCATTCCCTCATTCTAGGGTAATCAGATTTGCCTGTCAATGAACATTTGATCTTGGATGCGGCGCAGCCCTTCCTTGATCGCCCGTGCACGAACCTCTCCGATGCCGTCCACCTCATCAAGCTCCGCGATCGTCGCCATGACGATGTTCGGCAAATTGCCGAAGCGCTCGATCAGATTGTTCATGATGACAAGCGGCAAACGCGGAATCCGGTACATTTGCCGGTAGCCGCGCGGCTGCACAGCCTCGTCAGCAATGGATGCTCCTTGCGGATAGCCGAGCAGCTTGATCACATGCGGCGCATCCATAAGCTCCTCGTTGCTGAGCTTTTTGAGCCCCATGCGAATGTCGCGCAGCCGCTCGTCGCTGTTGTCGCGGGCATAATCTTTGAGCAGGAACCAGGCATCCTCCTCGACGCCGCCGATCAACTCCTCCATCTGCATGCTGATCAATCTGCCTTCCGTACCAAGCTCGTTAACATAACGCTTGATTTCCATCTTGATGCGCAGCACCATCTCTACCCGATGGATGACATGAGCTACTTCTTGAAGCGTGACCAATTCCTCGAATTCCAGCGCGGATAAGTTTGTGAACGACTGGCGCAATACCGCCTTATACTTCTCCAACGTTTGAATAGCCTGATTGGCTTTGGTGAGGATTACGCCCATCTCCTTGAGCGAATACCTAAGATTACCCATATATAGCGTAATAATATTGCGCCGCTGAGAAATTGAGACCACTAAACGCCCCGTCTGCTTGGCCACCCTCTCCGCGGTCCGATGACGAATGCCCGTCTCGGTGGAAGGGGTCGAAGGGTCCGGAATCAGCTGTGTATTAGCATAGAGAATTCGTTTGAGATCCTCGCTAAGAATAATAGCACCGTCCATTTTGGCCAGCTCATACAAATAGTTCGGTGAAAAATCGCAGTTGATCGAGAATCCGCCGTCCACGACTTCCATCACTTCGGGGCTGTAACCGACGACTAGCAGAGCTCCTGTTTTGGCGCGGAGCACGTTGTCGAGTCCTTCCCGAAAAGCCGTACCGGGTGCGACCAGCTGCAACAGATGATTCGTAATTTCAATGTCCTTGAGTTCCTTCATAATATGGTGACCCCCTATTCAAGCGCCGCGCGCAATGCTTCCGCTACCGTAGTCACGCCGACGATCTTTATATCGTCCGGCGGCTTCCAGCCTTTGAGACTTTTCTCCGGCATGATGACTCGTTTGAAGCCCAGCTTCTGAGCTTCCTTGACCCGCTGCTCCGCTCGCGATACAGCGCGTACCTCTCCCGTCAGGCCAACCTCTCCAAAAATAATATCATCCGGCTTCGTCGGCGCATCCTTAAAGCTGGAAGCAAGGGCAACCGCTGCCGCCAGGTCGACGGCCGGCTCATCGAGCCGCACGCCTCCCGCCGCATTCAAGTATGCATCCTGCGTCTGCAGGAATAGACCGATCCGCTTTTCTAGTACGGCGATAATTAAAGCCATCCGATTATGATCATAACCAGTGGACATGCGCCGCGGCGACGGAAAATGTGTCGGAGCGACGAGCGCCTGCAGCTCAACCAGTATAGGACGCGTCCCTTCCATGCTGGCTACGACCGTTGAGCCCGAGACGCCGAGCGGCCGTTCCGACAGGAACAGCTCGGAGGGATTGGCTACTTCGCGCAGTCCGTCCTCGCCCATTTCGAAGATGCCGATCTCATTGGTGGAGCCAAAGCGGTTTTTGACCGCCCGCAGCAGCCGGTAGGAATGATGTCGCTCCCCCTCGAAGTAAAGGACGCAGTCCACCATATGCTCCAGCAGACGGGGACCGGCAATCGCGCCCTCCTTCGTCACATGACCGACGAGTACAGTGGCGATTCCGTTGATTTTGGCCTGGCGCATGAAATGCGATGTGCATTCCCGCACCTGTGCGACGCTGCCTGGAGCCGACTGGACGCTGGGATCATATACGGTTTGGATAGAGTCGATGACCAGGAAATCCGGCTTTAACGAATCTATGGCATCATTAATATGCTCCATATTCGTTTCGCACAGTACATAAAGCAATTCCGTGAGCGCTCCCAAACGATCCGCCCGCAATTTGGTCTGACGTACGGATTCCTCGCCCGAAATATACAGTACCTTAAGCCCGGCCGCAGCCAGGGCATGGGAGGTTTGCAGCAGCAGCGTCGACTTACCGATACCGGGGTCTCCACCGACGAGAATGAGTGAGCCCGGGACGACTCCGCCGCCAAGCACACGATTAAGCTCGCCGATGCTGCTCTCGATGCGAGGCTCCTGTCCTGTATTAATATCTATGATGGAACGCGGCTTTTCTTTCGTCATGCGAGACATTGAGGAGGATAAACCGACCCCAGCCGTCTTTACAACCGCTTCCTTTTCTTCCACCATCGTGTTCCATTCACCGCATCCAGGGCATTTGCCCAGCCACTTGGGCGATTCCGTGCCACATCCGGTGCAGGCGAACTTAACTTTTATTTTGGCCACAGTAGGCTCCTTAAGATTAAGACGTATCCTTCAAAGTTTACCATTTCAAAGACCGCCATTAAAGGCAAACTAAGAAAAAAGTAAGATTTCGTCCGTTATAATGGATAGGAGAAAGGATGATGGAGCCTTGAAGGAGCAAACCGTGTTAATGGTCGACGACGAAGCCGAGATCATTAAGCTCATAAGCCTTTACCTGAAACAGGAAAACTTCCGCCTGCTGACCGCAGCGACGGGGACAGAAGCGCTGGAACTAATCGACCGTGAACCGGTCGATCTTGTGGTGCTGGACATCATGATGCCCGGCATGAACGGCATCGAAGTATGCATGGCGATCCGCGAGCGGAAGCAAATGCCGATTATTTTTCTATCCGCCAAAAGTGAGGAAATCGATAAAATTCACGGCCTCAGCGTCGGGGCAGACGATTATGTGGTCAAGCCATTCAGTCCGCTGGAGCTGGTAGCGCGGATCAAAAGCCAATTGCGTCGTTATGCCTCTTACCAGGCGCCAGCTGACGATGCTTCCTCCTCTAATGGTAACGGCGAGGTATTAAAGCATGACGGGATCACGATGAGCTTGCTCACGCATCAGGTCACCGTAGAGGATAATGAAGTGCGCTTGACGCCGCGTGAATTCAGTATTTTGGAACTGTTAATGCGCAGCCCGGGACGGGTGTACAGCATGGAGCAACTGTATGAGAGCGTCTGGCAGGAAACGTTTTTCGAGTCTGGCAATACCGTCATGGTACATATCCGCAAGCTGCGTGAGAAGATCGAACAGAACCCACGGGAGCCTCGTTATATTAAGACGGTCTGGGGCGTCGGTTACAAAATGGAGAAACGTTAAGCGATGATGACCCGAATGCTGCAATCGTTTCTTTGGAAGCTTTTATTTCGCTTTGTGCTCAGCCTGGCCGCTATCGTTCCGATTCTTTGGCTAGGTTACACCTTGTCCAGCTTGTTGCTCCGCTACAATCCGTCGCGCTCTTTTCCGCTTACTCCTCTGCTCCGATTTGTGATCAAATATGTCGGGTCTGGCCCAGTTATGGTCGTAACCGGCGCCTTGCTGTTTGCTGGACTGTTCTACTGGATGTCGCTCCGCTTCCTGAAGCGTTTCGACGCCATTACAGATGGACTGAAGCAGATTGCCGATGGCAATTTGAGTCATCGAATCGAGGACAAAAGCAGCGATGAACTTGGCGCGGTGTCCCGAACGATCAATGATATGGCTAGTCAACTGCAACTGGCTCAGCAGGAGGAACGGGCGGCCGTTCAAGCCAAAAACGACCTGATTACCGGCGTATCCCATGACTTGCGCACCCCGCTCACGTCAGTCCTTGGATTCCTCGAATATATTCAGAAGGACCGCTATCGCGATGAGCTGGAACTGCGACAATATGTCGATATTGCCTACGATAAGTCACTCGTATTGCGTAAGCTGATCGACGATCTGTTCGAGTACACTCGCGTCACGGGAGGCGGAATGCCATTACAGTTGGAACGGCTGGATTTGAATCCTTTTCTCCGTCAGCTGGCGGAAGAGTTCCAACCTCTGCTCCAGGAGGCCGGCATGAAATGCACCGTCCATCCTTCGGCAGGCCAACTGCTCGTTGATGCCGATCCAGAGCTGCTGCTGCGCGTATTCGAGAACTTGATGACCAATGCGATTCGATATGGAGCTTCGGGGGGCGCGATGGATATCTATTTGCGGGAAAGCGATGCCAACGCGGACTCAAAGGAAGAAGCCGATAACCCCAGTTCAGAGCAAGGGAACAATAACACCGATTCGGCTTTGATTAGGGAGAAAAGTAGTTCGCAAACATCCCGCGCTGTATGGGCTGAGATCATTTTTCGCAACTATGGAGAACCGATCCCGGCGAACCATCTGCCCCATCTGTTCGAGCGCTTCTACCGTGTGGACGCCTCGCGCTCACGTCAGACGGGCGGCAGCGGACTTGGTCTTGCCATCGTCAAAAGCATCCTCGATCTGCATAACGGCATGATCGAAGCCAATAGCTCTAAGCGCAAGACGGAGTTCATCGTTCGCTTACCATTGGGAAAATAGCTAAGTTGAACTTAAGCATGTAACAGCGAGACTCGCTGCGCGAACCAATCCTTCTTCCGATCGCTCTTGTAGTCCGATTCCTTGATTCTTATCTCTTTTAAGGGGCAATCCGCCGCCTACAAACTGGAAATGATGAAATTCATGCAAAAGAGCGGCTCCCTTCAATAAGAAGGGAACCGCCCCATAAATCTTGCCCAAATCAAATTCTAGCCGTGCTCTTGTCTTGCTGTCTTCAGCCCGCCGTCACACTGCTTTCTACAGCTCTCTCCGCGTAGAAATTCGCTGGCCGCTGCAAGCCGAGGTTCTCGCGCAGCGTTTTGCCTTCATACTCGGTGCGGAACAAGCCGCGCCGCTGCAGCTCAGGCACGACGAGGTCGACGAAGTCTTCGAGACCGCCCGGCAAATAAGGAGGCATGATATTGAAGCCATCGGCGGCATCATTTTCGAACCATTCCTGCAGTTGATCAGCAATCTGCTCCGGAGTGCCAAAGATCTCCCGATGACCGCGAGCTCCAGCAATGCGCTGGTACAGCTGACGAATGGTCAGCCCATCGCGGTCGGCCAAATCTTTAATGAGTTGGAAGCGGCTCTTAATGCCATTCACCTGCTCTACATTCGGCAGCTCTGGCAGCGGACCGTCAACGGGATATGGGCTAAGGTCAAAGCCGATCAAGCCGGACAACAGCGCTACGCCTGTTTCGACAGGAATCAACTCTTCGAAGCGTGCCTTTTTCTCGCGTGCCTCCTCCTCGGTACGTCCGATAATCGGGAACACACCCGGCATGATTTTCAAATCCGCAGGTTGCCGTCCATAAAGGGCTAGCCGCCCTTTAATATCCTTGTAGAAAGACTGCGCCTCCTCCAATGTTTGCCACGCCGTAAAAATGACCTCTGCCGTCCGGGCAGCAAGCTCCCTTCCCGGCTCTGAAGCACCAGCCTGGATAACGACGGGATGCCCCTGCGGCGGCCGAGCTACATTCAGCGGACCTTGCACCTGGAACCATTTGCCCTGATGGTTGGTCCGATGGATTTTGGAGCGGTCCGCAAAGCGTGATCCTTCCTTGTCACCTACCAGCGCCCCATCCTCCCAGCCATCCCACAGTTGACGGACAACGTCGACGAATTCCTGCGCACGCTCGTAGCGAAGGTCATGCAGCATTTCCTTGTCGCGATTGAAGTTATGGGCTTCATCTTCCGTATGCGAAGTAACGACGTTCCAGGCCGCTCGGCCTCCGCTAATAAAATCTAACGAAGCGAACTTGCGGGCCACGTGAAAAGGCTCGTTGTACGTCGTTGAGACCGTACCAGCCAGACCTACCCGCTCCGTATCAGCCGCGAGAGCGGAAAGCAGCGTCAGCGGCTCCAATCTCACCTGCACCGCTTGCTCCAGCGCCAGCGGGAAGCGTTCATGCACCGCATAGCTGTCCGCCAGAAACACCATATCAAACTTTCCACGCTCAGCTGTTTTTGCTACTTTCCGGTAAAAGCTATAGTCCAGTACGCCCTCGGCGTTGCTATGCTCATACCTCCACGAGGCCACGTGGTGGCCGGGAATCATCATGAACGCTCCGAGGCGCAGCTTATCTGTTCTTGCCATCTTTATTTCCTCCCCAGTGGTCGAATGGACCCATCAAGCTCCTACCTATTTCTATTTGTTTCTATTGCTCAAGCATTGTTCTTCCAACCGGAGAATCTGCGCTCCAGCAGCACCAGACCTTGATTGATGAGCAGTCCAAGCGCGGAAATCGTCAGGATACCGGCATACATTTCTGGAATCTGAAAATTGTACTGCGTATAGTTGATCATATAACCCAGCCCAGCCTTGGCTCCCACCATCTCAGCCGCAATAAGGACAAGGATTGAGGAAGCACCGGCAAGGCGGATTCCCGTGAATATAGACGGCAGGGAAGCCGGTAGAATAACTTTGAAAAAAAGCTTGAATGGCTGAAGCCCGAGAGAGCGTGCCGACTTGATGAGCAGCGGATCGACGCTACGCACACCGTTAACTGTACTTAGCAAAATCGGCCACGTGCACGCGAACAGGACGATCGTGATTTTGGAAGTCTCTCCGATGCCGAGAATAAGAATAAATACAGGCAAAAGCGCCAGCGCCGCCGTATTGCGGAACAGTTCCAACAGCGGATTTAGCAGCGCGGCCACCGGCTTGTAATAACCGATTGCCAAACCTAGAGGTATCGCCACGGCGATGGCAAGCAACAACCCGCTGATTGAACGAACGATGCTCGCTTGAAAATGCTCCAGTAACGCTCCCGATGCGGCCAGCTCCCACCAGGCAGACAATACCGTAGATAGCGGCGGCAGGAACGTCGAATCAACTAGCCCCAGTCGGGGTACCAGCTCCCATATCGCGGCAAAAGCGGTAATCGCAGCCGAGCTGCGAACCACCTTTGCCGCAACCGACCGAATACGAACTAATGCGGCGGTTGCCCTCCCTGCGCCGGTACCAGCTTGCCTTGTTGTCAGGCCTCCCGCAGCCGTAGAGCTCGTGGCAGCCATTGCTTTATCTAGGCTCATTTTGCATCCCGCTCCTCTCCAAATTACGTTCCTTCACAAGCTCACTCATCTATTTCAATCGTTCATGAACTCAATTGTTCATGCTCTTAGTCGTTCATGCTTTGAATAGTTCGTATCCTCAATCTTTACTTCGCTCAGCCTTCTGAGCCCTGTATCCGTGGCGCTTCAGCACCGAAGCTCTTTTTGCATGCTTCCGCCCCGCTGCCCATTCACGCTCGGCTATTTCGCCAGCCCCGCCTTCGCAGTTACCGGGCTCCGGTCGAATGCCTGCGAACGCTGCACTTCCTCCCGCAACTCACTCCAAATTTCATGGCGCAGCGCACCGAATTCGGCTCCGGAGCGGATATCCTCATCCTCCGAACGCTTGCCGAGCGGAATGTCGATGATCCGCTTGATTTTTCCCGGCCGAGCCGTCATAACGGCAACTCTCTGCCCTAGATATACTGCTTCGTCGATGCCATGTGTGATGAAGAGAATAGTTTTGCCCGTCTGCTCCCAGATGCTCAACAGTTCCGTCTGCAGGCTCTCCCGAGTCTGGGCATCCAGAGCCGCGAAAGGTTCATCCATCAATAGCACATCCGGATCAAATGCCAGACTGCGAGCAATCGCGACACGCTGCTTCATGCCGCCTGATAGCTCATGCGGGTAACGGTTTTCGAAACCTGATAGCCCGACTAGTGCCAAATAATGCCGCGCCCGCTCCCGACGCTCCTTCGGGCCGAACCCCTTTGCTTCCAGGCCGAACTCAATGTTCGCCCCCGCCGTCCGCCATGGAAACAGCGCATATTGCTGAAAAACGATGCCCCGATCCAGCCCTGGACCGGTAACCGGATGTCCATCCAATAAAATCTGGCCCGAGGTCGGATGGGACAAGCCAGCGAGCAGATCCAACAAGGTTGATTTGCCGCAGCCGCTTGGCCCGACGACCGCCATGAACTCGCCTGGGCGTACATCCAAGTTCACGCCGTCCATCGCCGTGAATTCCGATACGCCCCTCCCCTCGCGAACCTGGAACCGCTTCGTTACATTTTGAAAGCTAATTTTGGCCGCCTCTGTAATCACCGCTTGCTGCTGCTTTTCACTCATGTCGTATCGACTCCTTTCCAAAACGCTTTGCCTAACCTTACTTCTCTACTTCAGCTTGATAAGGATTGAACTCATTCGTGAACAAATCCTCCAGCTTTACTTCCCCGGCCTTTTTATCTCCGCTTTTCTCCAGCCATTTACGCCAAATCTCGAATTCCTCCCGGCGAATTGTGCCGCCTTTACCGGCCAAGCTCGTCGTCTTCCAGTACTTCACAATAGAGCCGGTTTCCTGGCGTCCGCGCTTTTTAATAATGGCTTCACTGCGCTGGATGACCGTTTCCCGAGGCTGAGTGCGAGCCCATTCAATCGCCTTGGCAGTCGCCTCAACGAACTTGCGGACCGTGTTAGGGTTATCCTTGATGAACTTTTCCTTGAAAACAATCGTCCCCGCGCTTTGTGCTCCGAACAGATCGAAGTCGCTAAATAACTTCCTTACGCCACCTGCGGCTGACAACTTATCCCGTAATACGCCTCCTAGCGAAGCTACATCAATTTGGCCTGCTCGCAGCGATTGCTCAATATTTACAGGCGGCAAAGCGACCAGTGTCACCTGCTTAATTTCCTCATCCGTCAGTCCGCCTCGCTGCAGATACTCTTTAAGAACAAACTCACCATGGGCGCCAAGCGTGTTCATGCCAACCTTTTTGCCGATAAGATCACGGGCGCTCTTAATGGGGCTGTCTTCGAGCACAAAGTACCCGTTGAAGTTCTCCTCATCCATACCGTAATAACTAATGACAGAGCGGATCGGAGCTCCTGCTGATACAAGTTTGATGACCGCCCCGTTAAAAGCTCCGCCAAAATCAGCCTGGCCCGTTGCCACCGTCTGAATGTCTTGCGGCCCGCTGATCGTATTGCCGATCCATTTGAGCTTGATTGGGGCCAGATAGCCGAGATCCTCGGCAAGCTCCGGGAAAGTCACTCCTTCGACCGTCCCTTGATAGCTCAGCTCAAGTACCTCCGGCTCGCTCGCCCCATCCGAGTTCGTCGATGCGGCCTTCTCCCCAGTGCTTCCGCAGCCTGCAATTAGCACCGCCGCTGACAATAAGGTTGCCAGCGCGGCAGCTGCGCGGCTTCTCATTCGATTCCGTTTGACCGTGGTGAACGACGTTTGGTAGCTCACTGATTGCAAATGACTCATATTTTTTCCCCTCTCTATTTGGAAAACAGCACTATCCCAGTAATAAATCCCGGTAAGAAACAAAAAAAGACGCATGCAGCAGGGCATAATAAGCTCTGCGGCGTTGCGTCTCCGGTTCGTCCGGTAGATTCATACAATTCCTATTTAATTACTATGAAATGAATCATAGCAGAGCGAAATTGTTTCGTCAACACGTATACGCGCCCTTTTTTTCGCCCATGCTAAAGTTATATTGAAGCTGCCTAGCAGTCTAATCGGCTGCAAAGGACGGCATCCAGGAGGATTGAGCCATGCCTGACCTGCTGCAACTCGCCCTTATTGCTATCGCACTTTTATTCGTTGGCCTCGTTCTGCACTGCATCCGCAAAGGAGTGCTCCGAGACCGTTATGCGCTGCTCTGGCTCAGCGTCAGCGGAGGCATTCTGGGCTTTTTCGCACTTCCACTGCTGCTTTAAAAGGTTTGATTATTAAAAAAGCTGCATCCCTCAATTGAGGAATGCAGCTTTTTTGGTGTTAGAGCTTGTCTGTACCTAGTGTGAACAGCACCTCGTGTACGGACAGTTTCGCGCCGAGCATCAACTCGCGCGGATTAGGAGTGCCTGCTGCGGCTGCGCCAGCAGCCCCGTTGGCTTGGCCATGCGCGGCGTGAGGCCCCGCAGTTCCACTGGGGTGGCTGTGCGCAGCATGCTCTCCAGCATTGGCCGTTTCGGCTGCATGAGCGCCTTCAGCGCGCGAGGCCAAGTATTCTCCTGCTCCCTGTCCTCCCGCTGATCCTGCTGCTCCGCCATGCGCTCCTGCTCCTGCAGGAGCTCCCGCTGTCTCAGCCGCTGTTGCGCCGTCCACGGGGTTACCATCCACAGCCGTGCCGCCCATTGGCTGTGCCGCTCCTACCGGAGGCTGTTCACTCGACGCCGAAGATGCCGAAGCTGGCCGCGCGTGTGCCTGCTTAAAAGAATCGCTGCTCACCCAGTTGTCGAAGCTCGCTTTATCTACCCAGTGGGTGACTACTTTCAGCTCATCTGCTTCCTCACCGCGCGACAACAGCAGCTCCATACTCACAAAACCGGGCATCTTGTGAACACCTTTAGGATTTTTGAACCTTTCCGCAAACTGCTCTCCATAACCACTCTTGATCTGAATCGTATTAGTTACAACTATCATTGTGGTATCTCTCCTTCTCATTCGGTTTGCGTGCTATATCCTCTTCTTACCCGAAAAACTCTTGGCTTCGCCAGCCAGTCATAAAATCCACAACTTAGCTAAATTGAGTATGTAACATTTCTAACTATAAAAACAGTCCCCGACCCTGCTTCGGGCCGGGGACTGCGAATGCGACTAGCCAACCATTACTTCGCGGCTGGCTCCTCTTGGGAGTTCTTATGCTCCGGATGAGGAACAACGGTAAGCCCGCCGTTCTCTTCATCGATGAAGAGCATAAAGCCTTTGCGGATGTTGCCCATCAGCAATTCCTCGGACAGACGGTCCTCGATATGCTTTTGGATCGCACGGCGCAGCGGACGAGCGCCATAGGCTGGGTCAAAGCCTTCCTTGGCCAGAAACGCCTTAGCCTTATCGGTCAGCTCAAAGTCTACCTCTTGCTCACGCAGCCGCTTGCGCAGCTCGTCGGACATCAAAGTCACGATCTGAGCAATATGCTCCTGTGCGAGAGAGTGGAACACGATGGTTTCGTCGATCCGGTTCAGGAACTCTGGACGGAAGCTCTTTTTCAGCTCTGCCAGAACCTTATCCTTCATCTGATTAAACTCGCGTCCCGCATCATGCTCTGCTGTGAAGCCCAGCGTCGAATTCCGCTTGATTTGATCAGCGCCGACGTTGGAAGTCATGATGATCAGTGTATTACGGAAGTCGACGACACGACCTTTAGAATCGGTCAAACGACCGTCCTCCAGCACCTGCAGCAGGATGTTGAATACTTCCGGATGCGCCTTCTCGATCTCATCGAGCAAAACGACAGAGTACGGTTTGCGGCGGACTTTTTCGGTCAACTGGCCGCCTTCTTCATAACCGACATATCCCGGAGGAGCCCCAACCAGACGCGAGGTGGAGTGCTTCTCCATATATTCCGACATATCGATGCGGATAACCGCATTCTCATCACCGAACATCGCTTCGGCCAGCGCGCGAGCCAGCTCCGTTTTGCCGACGCCAGTCGGGCCGAGGAAGATAAAGCTGCCAATCGGGCGCTTCGGATCTTTCAGACCAGCACGCGAACGGCGTACCGCACGGGAAACTGCTTTGACTGCATCGGTTTGGCCAATGACGCGGTCATGCAGAATATCTTCCATATTGAGCAGACGTTGCGTTTCTTCTTCAGCCAGCTTGCTGACCGGAATTCCCGTCCAGCTGGCAACGACTTGGCCGATATCCTCCGGTGTTACCTCGGAATCAGTTCGTCCTTGCTTCTCTTTCCAGCTGTTCTTGGTCGTGTCCAGCTCTTCACGGATCTTTTGCTCCGTGTCGCGCAAAGCAGCGGCCTTCTCGAACTCCTGGCTCTGTACGGCTGCATCCTTCTCCTTGCGTACTTCGTCCAGACGGCCTTCAAGCTGCTTAAGATCCGGTGGAATCGTATACGTATGAAGCCTTACTTTGGAGCTCGCCTCATCGATCAGATCGATCGCTTTATCCGGCAGGAAACGATCCGTAATATAACGGTCCGACAGTTTAACAGCGGCCAAAATGGCTTCATCGGTAATTTTGACGCGGTGATGGGCCTCGTAGCGGTCGCGAAGTCCATGCAGAATCTGGACTGCTTCCTCCGGTGTCGGCTGATCAACCGTAATCGGTTGGAAGCGACGCTCAAGCGCTGCATCCTTCTCGATATACTTGCGGTATTCATCCAGCGTAGTTGCGCCGATGCACTGCAGCTCACCGCGCGCCAGCGCTGGCTTCAGAATGTTGGAGGCGTCGATTGCGCCTTCCGCTCCGCCAGCTCCGATCAGCGTATGAAGCTCATCGATGAACAGGACGATATTGCCCGCTTGGCGAATCTCATCCATGATTTTTTTCAAGCGGTCCTCAAATTCACCGCGGTACTTCGTTCCCGCTACAACCGAGCCCATATCCAGCGTCATAACGCGTTTATCGCGCAAAGTCTCAGGAATTTCGTTGGCGATGATCTTTTGCGCCAGTCCTTCCGCGATCGCGGTTTTGCCGACACCCGGCTCACCAATGAGCACCGGATTGTTCTTCGTGCGGCGGCTGAGCACTTGAATAACGCGCTCAATCTCTTTGCTCCGACCGATGACCGGATCAAGATTATTTTCACGGGCGGATGCCGTCAAATCTCTGGCAAGTCCGTCCAGCGTCGGCGTGCTAACATTAGCTGGAGCACCATGGCTGCTGGAAACAGCCTCGCTGCTGCCAAGCAACTGCAACACTTGCTGGCGGGCCTTGTTCAGGCTGATGCCGAGGTTGTTCAGCACGCGAGCTGCGACGCCTTCTCCCTCGCGGATCAGACCGAGCAGAATATGCTCCGTGCCGACATAGGTATGGCCCAGCTTACGTGCTTCATCCATCGACAGCTCGATGACTTTTTTGGCGCGAGGAGTGTAAGCGATGTTGCTTGGCTGCTCCTGGCCGCGTCCAATAAGCGACTCTACCTCATCTTGAATTTTCTCAAGGCCGAGTCCCAGCGCGATCAGCGCTTTGGCCGCGATGCCCTCGCCTTCCCGAATGAGGCCGAGCAGGATGTGCTCCGTACCGATATTGTTATGTCCAAGTCGCACTGCCTCTTCCTGGGCAAGTGCAAGCACCTTTTGCGCGCGTTCCGTGAATCGTCCAAACATCATTCGTAAGCACCTCCATCTTGGGATCGGGATGCCAGCTGATTGCGAATGAGCTCCGCTCTCCGCATATCCCGCTGCTCCGTGTTCATTTTCTCCTCAAAAGCCTGTTGCAAAAAGCCCGGCTGAGTCATGACCATTAACTCATTCATAACCTGCGGGGAGACTTCTCGAATCATGCCCAGATCGATACCCAGCCGTACATCCGAGAGCCGCTGCGCGGACTCCTTGGACTCCATAATCGCCGCATGGGACAGAATGCCGTAGGAACGCTTAACGCGATCCTCCAGCCGCAGCTGGGATTCCTGCATTAGTCTCTGCCGCGCCGCCTTTTCATGCTCGATGATCTGGCGAACGACACCATGCAGGTTGTCGATGATTTCTTCTTCGGACTGGCCAAGCGTGATCTGGTTAGAAATTTGAAATAAATTGCCAAGCGCCTCGCTGCCTTCGCCGTAAAGACCTCTCACCGCCAGCCCCACCTGCGTGATCGCAGACAAAATGCGATTGATCTGCTGCGTCATAACAAGCGCCGGCAGATGCATCATGACTGATGCACGGATACCCGTGCCTACATTGGTCGGACAGCTAGTGAGAAAACCGCGCTTCTCGTCGAAGGCATATTCCGTAGCCTTTTCATAAATATCGTCAATTCGGCCCGCAAGCTGCCACGCCTCCTTGACTTGAAAACCCGGATATAAACATTGAATGCGAAGATGGTCTTCTTCGTTAATCATAATGCTAATTGCTTCATTGTCACTCATCACGACGGCTCCGGCCCGCGATTCATTCGCTAGTGAAGGACTGATCAGATGTTTTTCGACCAGAACCCTGCGTTCCAGCTCACTGAGATCGGATAGGATCAGCGTCTCGAACTTGCCAATGGGATCGAGCTTTCCTTCCTTCGCTACGGCCGAAAGCTTATTCATGACCTCGGTGGAATGCTCCCCCGTTGCCAAGATCGGGAAAGGATAGCCACGCAGGTTGCGCGCTATCCGCACCCTGCTGCTGAATACGATGTCGGAATCCGGCCCGTCTTCCTTCATCCATTCACTCAGCGCCTTCTGCGCAAAGCGGTTGGCTGTCAAATCCAATCCCTCCTCTCGGTTGCGCGGCCATCAGGTTTACCCTTCAGGCTGCTCATTGTTCGCTAGCTCCGTTAAGCTGTTTCTCAAGCTCGCGAATCTCATCTCGGAGCCGGGCGGCAGCCTCGAATTCTTCTTTCTGGATCGAGCTCTTCATCTCCTGCCTCAGACGATCGATTTCGCGTCTCGTCTTAATCAGGCCTCCCGAGCGTTGTGGAATTTTGCCAACATGAGATGTGCTGCCATGCACTCTTTTGAACAAAGGATCAAGCCGATCTTCAAAATGCTTATAACAAGAGCTGCAGCCGAAACGACCCAGCTTGGTGAACTGTGAATAGGTCAGACCGCATTCTTCACATCGCAATGCCTGAGCTGCTATCTGGCTCGGACTGCTCGCCTTGCCTGAAGGCTCAAAGTCCATCAGCCCTGACAGGAGGCTATGAATGGAGAAGCCGTTTGGTGCTCCCGGCAGCCCTTCCCCTCTCTCGCGAGCGCAGGACTCACAGATGTGAAATTCATTTTTATCCCCGTTGATGATCTTGGTAAAATGAAGCGTGGCCGGTCTCTTGCCGCATTCCTGACAAAGCATGCCGCTTCCCTCCTTGCCGGACTGTCTTCTATTCCTTACCCAGAAGTGAGATGAGCATCGCCTTAAGCAATCTTGCTCTAAGCTCGTCGCGCAGCGGAAGCTTGACCGCAATCGTCTCCCTGCACACAGCAGCTCGAAGCAGATTGCCTTCGCGCCTAGTGATGATCGTAGCTTCCTCCAACTGATAAATAAGTCCTTCTGCCGCATTCTGTTCGACATGAGTGCCGATTGAATGATGGATATGGCCATGAATGGCTTTCATCGCAGGTAGCTCGATCCGCTGAATGCGGATGTAGCCCCCGCCGCCCCGCTTGCTTTCGACTAAATAACCTTTCTCCAGCGTGAAGCGGGTGCTGATGACATAATTGATTTGAGACGGCACGCAGGAGAAGCGATCCGCGAGCTCATTGCGCTGAATTTCCACCGCGCTCTCGGGGCTATCCTGCAGCAGCTGCTTCAAGTGCTGCTCCAGAGCATCGGAAATATTTCGCATATCACCAACCTCCCTTTGCATCGCACTTTAGGTTGTAAATGTTGTGAGTTAAGCCAAATAGCCAATGTCGAATCGCATCCTTGTAGCATTCCCCTGACGGCGTAAATTACGACCTGCACTAGGCGAGAAAGCTGTTCCAACTGATCGAGAGCATTTACCCTTTTACAGCGAAACGGTTTGCAACTGACTTTGACTTTCTTTGACTTTAACAGTAATTATACGCTTTTTTCCACAAAGGTCAAGAGCATCGTCCATCCGTTTTTGAAGAATTCTGAATCTTTGTCCTATCTAGCATAAATAGAAAAAGCGACTAAACCTGCTGTTACCAGCTTGGGATAAGTCGCTTCTCTTTATACCTAGAAGTAGTCCATCAAATTGGGGGTGCGGGCAGCGATGCGCTCAGCAAGCTTTAATGCGGACTGTTCAGGTCCCCGAAGCTGCCTTGTTTGCGTTAATGTCGCCGCCTTGGCATAGCCGGTGAGTAATGCTGTCCAGGTCCCGATAGATGCTAAAAGAATGTCTCCGGCACCTGCCCCAGCAAGCTCCAAATATCCCTTGCCTTGCTCGTCCACAGTCAGCTCCCACTTCCCTTCGTTCCAGGGAGCATTTGGGTCCTCGATACGGATTCGCCAAGACTCCCTCTGCCCAGGCAGGAATGGATATTGACTCACGAAAGCCTGCGCATCGACAATTCTAGCCATAAAATAAGGACGTACACTTTGCTCGATACTTGGATCTGGCAGCAAATATGGCAGAGGATCTCCGCTATAACTTTCGAACTCAGCCTTCTCGATCATGGAATCATGATTGCTGAAAAAGCTCCAAAGTCCCACTCTTGCCTCTTCATTCAAATAAACCAACTCTTTAATGGTCAGTACCCGATCAGCTTGATATGTTCATCTATTTCTTCCGGCAACAGCTTGCGAATTTCCATCGTTGCTCACTCCCCTAATGGATTCTATTCACCCACGGTGCGTATAAGCTTGTCCAACAATAGAAGTGTCTCTTCCAGCCGATCCGCTGGAATGTTTGTATAGCGGTCTCCAATATGGATTTCGGTTGAGCAGGATGTTTCGGACGTCTCTCTCAAGAATGGGATGAGGCCAACGCCGGATTGCTCCGCTGTTTTCACAAATATTTCTGTCGCTTGCTCAAGCGGCAAATCGATATGAAGATGAAACATATTGGATACGGGTCGCTCGGGAACCGTCTTCAGCCGTGCACAGCCATTCAAGCGGGAGCTTAGCTGCAGCGCTCCCTCATAGTAGAGCCCCATTCGCGGACGTCGCAGCTCTAAAGCGTAGTCTGAACTGAGGATATACGGATACAGGCTGACCAGATCGCCTCCATGCCGTCTTTTCCATACCTTCGATTGTTCCGTCAGATCGGTATCACCAGCCAGAATCGCTCCGGCGACGCCGCCAAGCCCTTTGTAGAACGACACATACACGCTGTCGAACAAATTGCAGATTTCAGCTTCCGTACGCCCGTAAAATGGAACAACTTCAAATAAACGCGCACCATCGAGATGCAGCGGAATTCCTTTCCCCCGGCAATACTCCGAAATGGCTACCAGCTCTTCGTAAGCAGGAAGCTGTCCACCGATTTCCCGTTGCGGAAGCTCAAGCAGCAGGCAGCCGATATCGTCGCCCATCGCTTGAACATCTGCCAAAGTAATTAAGCGGTCCCTTTCACCGAGCAGCACCGACTCGATCCCATGCAGCTCCTGAAGCCCATTTTCCTCATGAATTTCCAAATGACAGAGCGGGTGATAAGCGGCTTTGCGAATGCCTCTACGCTCGCTCCAGATCCGCAAGGCAATTTGTTGTGCCATCGTGCCGCTAGGAAAAAATAGGGCCGATTCTTTGCCGAGCAGTGCGGCAACCTTCGTCTGAAAGGATTCGATGATTTCCCCTTTACCGTACATATCACTGAGTCGGTCGGGGTTTTCTTCCTTGAATGCATCCATTAATACCTTTAATGAACGCGCATTGCTTCCAACGGTTTGATATTCCGCTTGGGAATAGCTTTCCGCCAATTGGTTTGTCACGGTGAAGTTCTCCCCTCTTTAGGCCAAACTTGACTTCAATAAAGTAAACTTAACGCAAAGCCTTTATGCACATATACCAGATCCAGGATACAGCGGCAAGTAAACTTCGACTATAGCTAATATTACGTGGAGATTTAGTTGTACCCGCTAAAATCCGCTAAACCAATTCTCACTCGGTAATAACAAAAAACCGCCACATCCGGGGATGTGGCGGTTCTAACTGCATGTGCTTGGCGACGTCCTACTCTCCCAGGACCCTGCGGTCCAAGTACCATCGGCGCTGGAAGGCTTAACGGTCGTGTTCGGGATGGGTACGCGTGGTTCCCTTCCGCCATCGCCACCAAACGTGCTGCATTGCTCAAGGCGTAGGCTTGTGCCCTGAAAACTGGATCGAACGATATGCCGTGCTGACCGGCTGTTGTGTTACGGATTTGGATAAGCCCTCGACCGATTAGTATTCGTCAGCTGCACGCATTGCTGCGCTTCCACCTCGAACCTATCAACCTAGTCGTCTTCTAGGGGTCTTACATACTGGGAAATCTCATCTTGAGGGGGGCTTCGCGCTTAGATGCTTTCAGCGCTTATCCCGTCCGTACTTGGCTACCCAGCTGTGCTCCTGGCGGAACAACTGGTACACCAGCGGTACGTCCATCCCGGTCCTCTCGTACTAAGGACAGCTCCTCTCAAATTTCCTGCGCCCACGACAGATAGGGACCGAACTGTCTCACGACGTTCTGAACCCAGCTCGCGTACCGCTTTAATGGGCGAACAGCCCAACCCTTGGGACCTACTTCAGCCCCAGGATGCGATGAGCCGACATCGAGGTGCCAAACCTCCCCGTCGATGTGGACTCTTGGGGGAGATAAGCCTGTTATCCCCAGGGTAGCTTTTATCCGTTGAGCGATGGCCCTTCCATTCGGTACCACCGGATCACTAAGCCCGACTTTCGTCCCTGCTCGACTTGTAGGTCTCGCAGTCAAGCTCCCTTATGCCTTTGCACGCTTCGAATGATTTCCAACCATTCTGAGGGAACCTTTGGGCGCCTCCGTTACATTTTAGGAGGCGACCGCCCCAGTCAAACTGTCCACCTGACACGGTCCCTCTGCCGGTTTCACGGCAGCAGGTTAGAACTCCGATACGATCAGGGTGGTATCCCAACGGTGCCTCCACCGAAGCTGGCGCTCCGGCTTCCTAGGCTCCCACCTATCCTGTACAGATCGTACCAAAGTCCAATATCAAGTTACAGTAAAGCTCCATGGGGTCTTTCCGTCTTGTCGCGGGTAACCTGCATCTTCACAGGTAGTAAAATTTCACCGGATCTCTCGTTGAGACAGCGCCCAAGTCGTTACGCCATTCGTGCGGGTCAGAATTTACCTGACAAGGAATTTCGCTACCTTAGGACCGTTATAGTTACGGCCGCCGTTTACTGGGGCTTCGGTTCACAGCTTCGGGTTACCCCTAACCGCTCCCCTTAACCTTCCAGCACCGGGCAGGCGTCAGCCCGTATACTTCGCCTTACGGCTTCGCACAGACCTGTGTTTTTGCTAAACAGTCGCTTGGGCCTTTTCACTGCGGCCCCCTCGGGCTATTCACCCTACCGAGGCACCCCTTCTCCCGAAGTTACGGGGTCATGTTGCCGAGTTCCTTAAC